>NZ_BAAGPR010000014.1:0-112769 GCF_054783955.1 Streptomyces mayteni
CACCGCCACCGACGGGGCCGGGGCCGGGGCCGGGGCCGGGGTGGCGGGCTTCGTGGGCTGCTCCTGCCCTGCCGGGGCCGCCGGCTCCGGCACGGAGGCCCGCTCCAGGCCGCACGGCACCGCGGGCGTGCTGTACGGCAGCAGCAGCCAGCCGTCCGTCGTCCAGCGCCCGGCGCCCGGCAGCCAGCCGTCGGGAGCGGCCAGATGCCGCAGCTCCCGCTGCCGCGGCTGCCACACCGCCACCCAGTCCGCGCTCGCGGTCGTCATCCGCAGCGCCACCGCGCACGCCTCGGGCATCAGCACCTGTCCTGGCTGGAGCGCGAACGGCGTCACCGTCACGTTCTCCGGGTGCAGCGCCTCGGGGAACCGCACCGGCAACTGGCTGCCGAGCACGCCCCAACCGATCCGGTCGGTGCCCGGCGCGTCGGAACGCACCAGCAGCAGCCCGCTGTCCGGGTCGGCGAGCAGCAGCCGGTCGTTGCTGTCCTCCGCGATCCGCAGCAACTCCGCGGGCTCGCCGCCGTGTTCCACGTCCACGGTGACCGTGCGGGTGCGGCCCTCCTGGTCCGTGCGGTCCAGCGCGAGCAGCCGGCCCGAGGCGTCGAGCCAGGCGCCGCCCGAGCAGCGCCCGGCCAGCACCGTCACCAGCTCGGGGCCGAACGCGCCCCCGCACACCAGCCACAGCGCCGTCGTGTCCTCGTGCCTGGCCAGCGCGTACACCCGGGCCCCGTCGGGCGCCGGCGGCAGCAGCGTCAGCACCTCGGACTCCACGGCGCCGAGCGGCAGTTCGCCGGTCTCCGGGCCCGAGGGGTAGAGGAGCGAGAAGTGGTGGCGGCCGTCGGCGCGGCGGCCGATCAGCACCCGCCCGTCGGCCAGCGGCATCAGCTCGCTCGCCGGGTCCTCGGGCTGGGTGCCGGGCAGCCGGACCGCGTAGGGCTCGGGGCCGTCCAGCGTCCAGCGCTCGGGGCACCAGGCCTCCGCCCCGTCCACCGAGACCAGCCGCGCGGCGTAGCCGCCGCCCGCCGCGACGGTCAGCGGCGCCGGACGGAACGCGGATGGTCCCGGCACGCGCGCCGGCTCCGTGACCTCGGCCGTCATGACTCTCCTGCCTTTCGCGCCCACAGCGGGCGGACCCGGTGTCGATCACAGCGATCACAGCGATCACAGCGATCATCGCGAACTCCGGCGATGGGAGACCTCTGGTACACGGGGACGCTCACCTCCAGCCAGGACGCTAGGTTCGTACTGCCAGCCGAACAACTCGGCTTGAGCTGCTTCACGCATAAGGGTGACGGTTACCGGATTCTCATGATCAACCGGGGTCGCGTGTGCGTGGTTCGGGCTGTGGTGGGAAGCGCGGAGCCCCGTCCTTCGGGTGGCGGTAGCCTGGGCGCGTGCCCGTACTCTCCGACGTCATCTCCGCGCTCGACACCCTCTGGCCCCGCGAGCGGGCCGAGGAGTGGGACGCCGTGGGCCCGGTCTGCGGCGACCCCGACGCCGAGGTGCGCCGGGTGCTGTTCGCCGTCGACCCGGTGCGGGGCGTCGTCGACGAGGCGGTGGCGATCGGCGCCGACCTGCTGGTCACCCACCACCCGCTCTACCTGCGCGGCACCACCACCGTCTCGGCCGACACCTTCAAGGGCCGGGTCGTGCACACCCTGATCAGCAACGGGGTGGCGCTGCACGTGGCCCACACCAACGCCGACCGCGCCGACCCCGGCGTCTCCGACGCCCTCGCCGGCGCGCTCGACCTGCGGGTCACGGGACCGCTCGTCCCCGACCCCACCGACCCCGAGGGGCGGCGCGGCCTCGGCCGGCTCTGCGAGCTCGACCGCCCGCTGCCGCTCGACGAGTTCACCGCGCTGGTCGCCGCCCGCCTGCCGGTGACCGCCCAGGGCGTTCGGTCCGCGGGACCGCCCGACCTGCCGATCCGCACCGTCGCCGTCTGCGGCGGCTCGGGCGACGGCCTGTTCGAGCGGGTGCGGGCCGCCGGCGTGGACGCCTACGTCACCGCGGACCTGCGCCACCACCCCGTGTCCGAGGCCCGCGAACACGCCGGCGACCTCGCCCTGGTCGACGCCGCCCACTGGGCCACCGAGTGGCCCTGGTGCGCGCTGGCCGCTGCCCAGCTCGACATCGTCTCCGAACGTGAGGGGTGGGGTCTGCGCACCCACGTGTCCCACCGGGTCACCGACCCGTGGATCACCCACCACCCCTCCCTCCGCAGCAGTGAAGGAGCCCCCAACTGAACGCCGCGCCCGCCGACCAGATCCGGCTGCTTGACGTCCAGGCACTGGATGTTCGGCTGACCCAGCTCGCGCACCGGCGCGAGAACCTGCCTGAGCACGCCGAGATCCGCACCCTGGAGGCCGATCTCACCCAGCAGCGCGACCTGTTGGTGGCCGCGCAGACGGAGGAGAGCGACACCGCCCGCGACCAGACCAAGGCCGAGCAGGACGTCGACCAGGTGCGGCAGCGCGCCGCCCGCGACCAACAGCGGCTCGACTCCGGCATGGTGTCCAACCCCAGGGACCTGTCCAACCTACAGAGCGAGTTGGCCTCGCTGGCCAGGCGGCAGGACGACCTGGAGACCATCGTCCTGGAGATCATGGAGCGGCACGAGGCCGCCACCGCCCGGGCGAAGGAACTGGCCGCGCGGCTCGACGCGTCGCAGGCCACGGCCGCCGAGGTGGTCCAGCGCCGGGACGCCGCCACCCAGGACATCGACGCCGAGGTGGCCGCCGTCCGCAAGGAGCGGTCCGAGACCGTCGCGCAGGTGCCGGCCGACCTGCTCAAGCTCTACGACCGGCTGCGCGAGCAGCAGGGCGGCATCGGCGCCGCGCGCCTCTACCAGCGGCGCTGCGAGGGCTGCCGGCTCGAACTCAACATCACCGAGGTGAACGAGGTGCGGGCGGCGGCGCCCGACACCGTGGTGCGGTGCGAGAACTGCGGCCGGATCCTGGTGCGCACCCCCGAGTCCGGGCTGTGAGCGGGAGCGGGGGAGCCCGGGGGCGCCAGTTCCTGATCACGGCCGACGGCGGTTCCCGTGGCAACCCGGGCCCCGCGGGCTACGGCGCGGTGGTCAGCGACGCGGCCACCGGTGAAGTCCTGGCCGAGGCCGCGGAGTTCATCGGCCGCGCCACCAACAACGTCGCCGAGTACCGGGGGTTGATCGCCGGGCTGCGGGCCGCGCGTGAACTCGACCCGGCGGCGCGGGTGCTGGTCAGGATGGACTCCAAGCTGGTCGTGGAGCAGATGTCGGGCCGCTGGCAGATCAAGCACCCCGACATGCGTCCGCTGGCCGCCGAGGCCCGCACCGTCTTCCCGGCGGGCGCGGTCCGTTACGAGTGGATCCCGCGCGAGCGGAACAAGCACGCGGACCGGCTCGCCAACGAGGCGATGGACCGGGCGAAGTCCGGCGCGACGGCGCCTGCCGGCTTCGCGGTCCGAAGGGAGAGCGGGTCCGGCCGTCAGGACACCGACGGTGGCGCCGGCGGGACTTCGCCCCGCGCCCCGCAGCGCCGGGCCGAGCCCGCCGCCGCCCCCGCCGTCGGCTGGGCGCGGCCCACCGGCACGGCGACCACGTTCCTGCTGCTGCGGCACGGCGAGACGGCCCTCACCGCGGAGAAGCGGTTCTCCGGCAGCGGCGGCGGCGACCCCGAACTGTCCGAGATCGGCCGCCGGCAGGCGCAGGCCGCCGCCCGGGCGCTCGCCGACGCCGGCGTCGAGGCCGTCGTCAGCTCGCCGCTGGCCCGCTGCCGTGGGACCGCCGACATCGTGGCCGGGGCGCTCGGCCTGCCGGTCCGCACCGAGGACGGCATCCGCGAGACGGACTTCGGCGCCTGGGAGGGCCTCACCTTCGCCGAGATCCAGGAGCGCCACCCGGCCGACGTGGCCGCCTGGCTGCGCGACCCGGACGCCGGGCCCACCGGCGGCGGCGAGAGCTTCACCGCCGTGGCGCGGCGCAGCGCCGTCGCCAGGGACCGGATCATCGCGCGGCACGCCGGCCGCCGGGTGCTGGTGGTCAGCCACGTCACCCCGATCAAGTCGCTGCTGCGGCTGGCCCTGGAGGCGCCGCCGATCGCGATGTTCCGGCTCGAGCTGTCGCCGGCCGCGCTCTCCGAGGTCGCCTACTACCCGGACGGCAACGCCTCGGTCCGCCGCTTCAACGACACCGGCCACCTGGCCGGCGTCACGGCCGGCTGACGGCGCCGCGGACGGGCAGGCCGGCGCCGCGGTAGATCGCGTCGACGACGCGCATCGAGGCCAGGAAGTGCTCGGGCCCGGTGCGGACGGGTTCGCCGCGGGTGATCGCGGCCGCGAAGGCCCGGAGTTGGCAGGTGTAGGTGTCGGGGTGGCCGGCCACCCGTTCGCGGGTGCGCCGGCCGCCCGCCTCGACGCCGATCCGGTGGAACAGGTGCGGCCCCAGGGGGTTGAGGACCGTCAGCCGGCCGGCCGAACCCTCGGCGCGGCAGCGGCTGTCCAGGAGCGGCCAGCCCCACATCGAGGTCACGATCCGGCCGGTCGCGCCGCCGGGGAAGCGGAGCCGGACGTCGACCCGGCGGTCCACGTCCCGGGTGCGGGTCCTCGCCTCGACCCCGGTCACCTCGACCGGCTCGGCGCCGGCCAGCGCGCGCAGCAGCGTCACCGCGTACACGCCGAGGTCCATGACGGCGCCGCCACCGAGTTCGTAGCTCCAGCGGATGTCGCCGGTGGACGGGATCGGGAAGCTGATCCGCGCCTCGACGTGCCGGACCTCGCCGATCGCGCCCCCGGCGACGAGCGCCCTGACCCGGTCGGTCAGCGGGTGGTAGAGGGGGTGCATCGCCTCGCAGACGACGCGCCCCGCCTCGGCGGCCGCGTCCGCGATCGCCCGCGCCTCCGCCTCGTTGCCGGCGATCGGCTTCTCGCACAGCACGTGCTTGCCGGCCCGCAGGGCCCTGATGCTCCAGGGCGCGTGCAGGGAGTTGGGGAGCGGCACGTAGACGGCGTCGAGGTCGGGGTCGGCGAGCAGCGCCTCGTAGCTGTCGTGCACGCGCGGGATGCCGAGGCGGCGGGCGTGTTCGCGGGCGCGGCGCGGGTCGCGGGCGGCGAGCGCCGTGACCGAGACGCCGGGCAGCCGGCGGGCGGGCAGCACCAGGGCCCGGCGCACGATCCGGGCGGCGCCCAGGACGCCGAGGCGCACGGTGGCGGCGGGGTCGTTCACGGTTCCTCACAGACCCTAGAGGCGGTCGTGGATCAGGTTGCCGACGCGGAGCGCGTTGGCGGCGACGGTGAGGCTCGGGTTGATGCCGCCGCTCGACGGCATCATCGAGGTGTCGACGACGTAGAGGTTGTCGAGCCCCCAGGCGCGGTTCTCGGGGTCGAGCACGCTGGTGGCGGGGTCGTCGCCGAAGCGGCAGGTGCCGCACTGGTGGCCGAGGGCGCTGTTCATGTCGGCCCCCGACAGGTGGATCGGGGGCAGCGGCGAGCCGGGGTAGCGGCCGAGGCGGGACCTGAGCAGCCGGGTGAACAGCCGGTGCCGCCGCCGGTCCGCCGGGCCGACCGTGTACCGGAGCCGGAGCACGGGCCCCTTCCGGCCGGGGCCGCCAGGACCCGGCAGGATCCGGTTGTCGGCGTAGGGCAGGTCCTCCATGATGGCGGCCATCGTGAGGAACCGGTCCTGGAGCGACGGCTTCCAGCGGCGGTCGGCGAGCGGGCGGGCCAGGCCGAGCAGCCGCCGGTTGCGGCGGGTGGAGTTCATCAGGAACGCGTAGGGCGGGACGTGGCCCATCGACTGGAAGGTGCCGAACTTCTCGCCGTCCACCTGGTAGAGGTCGTTGACGCTCAGCTCCTTCAGCTGGCCGCGCACGGGGGTGCCGGCGCCGACCCGGAACAGGTACACGTCCACGAAGTGCCGCATCAGGTTGCGGCCGACCAGGTCCCGGTCGTTGGCCAGGCCGTCCGGCCAGTACCTGGAGGCCGAGTCGAGCAGCAGCACCGGCGTCCGCAGCGCGCTCGCCGCCACGATGACGACGCGGCCGCGGAAGGTGTGCGTCACGCCGTCACGCACCGCGACGACGCCGGTGACCCGGGTCCTGGTCGCCTCGACGCGCACCGCCGTGGTGCGGTCCAGCAGTTCGGCGCCGTGCGTCCGCACGGCGGGCTCGACGCAGATGTTGCCGGCGTGGTTCTTGCAGCCCGAGGCGCAGAGGAACGACTGGCAGCCCTCGCAGGCGTCCAGGTACTCGCAGGCGACGTGCAGTCCGTAGGGGTGCAGGCCGCGGGCGCCGAGGTGGTCGGCGAGCGCGGCGTTCGGGGCGGTGACGGGTCCTGGCGGGAGCAGCGAGTCGGTGTCGTCCTCCGGGCGGAGCGGGTCGGCGGTGCCGCGGACCCGGTAGAGGCGCTCGGCCCGCTGGTACCAGGGCACCAACTCGTCGTACTTGATGGGCCAGGAGTCGGGCACCGTGGAGTCGCCGACGTCCGTGAAGTTGCCGCGCGGGGCGAAGTCCTCGCGGAAGAACCGCTCGGTGACCATGCCGTAGAGCGCGGACGAGCCGCCGAGGCCGGAGCCGACGATGGGCCGGAACGGCTTCGGTGCCGCGCCGGGGGTGGTGTCCTCGTACCACTCGCTGTTCCGGCCGCCGCGGGCCAGGTGGTCGGCGTGCTCGGCGTCCGTCACCTCGGCGAGGTCGAAGGTCTGCTCGGGGTAGCCGCCGGTGATCGGCGGGGTCGGGCCGAGCCCCGAGAGGCCCTTCTCCAGGAACAGCACGCGCCGGCCGAGCCTGGCCAGCTCGTGGCCGATCGTGCCGCCGCCCATGCCGGTTCCGACGACGACGGCGTCCCAGGTGATCGTCGCGAGGTCCTCGACGGTGCGCATCGCGGTCAGCCCTCCTCGCGGTGGGGCGACGGGGCCGGGGCGCTTGCCGTCTCGAGGACGGCCGCGGCGGCGCGTGGCGCGCCCGGATAGCGCGTGTAGGCGGCCTGGAGGCGTTTGGCGTGCTCCCGGAACCCGGGCTCGGTGAGCACCCGGGTGACGGCCGCGCGGATCCTCTCCGGGCGCGGGGTCGAGGTGCTCAGCGAGATGCCGGCGCCCGAGCAGGCCACCCGCCGGCCGACCTCCATCTTGTCCTCGCTGCGGCCCGCGGTCACCAGCGGGACGCCGTAGGCCAGGGACATCTGCACGCCTCCGTAGCCGCCGTTGGTCACCATCACGTCGGTCAGCGGGAGCAGTTCGGTGTAGGGCACGAACGACTCGACCCGCAGGTTGGCCGGGCGGGGCGCGTCGCCCGGGAGGGCGCCGAGCGTGGTGGCCACCACCAGGGCGTCGGTGTCGGCGAGCGCCGTGACGGTCGGCAGCACGAGTTGCCTGGGGTCGGTCGCGGCGGTGCCCTGGGTGACCAGCACGACCGGCCGCCCGGCCTCGCGCGCGGCCCGCAGCTCCGGCCACCAGTCGGGCGGTGACCAGTCGTCGACGCCGGCCGGCAGCATCGGGCCGATGAACTCGACGGCCGCCGGCAGGTCGCTGCGCGGGTACTCGAACTCCGGGACGGCGGCCACCAGATAGCGGTCGGCGATCATCACGGTCCAGTCGGTGAGGAAGGCGTCGGGCGCCGGGAAGTCGATGGCGGCCGCCGCCCGCAGCAGGGCCCGCTGCGCGTCCCGGAAGAGCACGTGGGCGACCAGCCACTGGAGGCCGCGGTTGCGCAGCCGGCCGAGCGGCGAGGAGGAGGGGGCGAGGCCGGTGCCGGAGGGCGCGGTGTCCACGCTGGTGACGGCGAGCGGGCCGACGACGTACACCACGCTGCCGATGCCGCGCTGGCTGGCGACCATCGGGCCGGCCAGGAAACAGTGGTCGGCGACGATCACGTCGGGGCGGAACGTGTCGATGACGTCCGTCAGTTCCCGCGCGTATTCCGGCACCGGTTCGACGAAGAGTTCCCGGATTATTCTCTTGAATCCGCCGATGCCGCTTCGGTTGCCGGTCATCTCCTGGAGGACGTCGCCTTCGATTCCCCGGCCACTGGGGAAGAATTTCGCGCCGATTCGGCTGACCAGCGGCTCGAATGTCCGGCCGGTGTACCAGGCGACCTGGTGGCCGGATTTCACGAGCTCCCGGGCGACCGGGAGTCCCGGGCGAACATGGCCGGTTATGGGAATGGTCGCAAAGAGAATCCGGGTCATCAGCCCTCGTTCCTCACGAGACGCGGTCGGGGAAGGACCGTACGAGGGGAAACGGTAGACAGCGCCGCACCGGGGTCGCAAGCCCCTAGGGCAGCACGGGAATTCAATAGGGGCGGGTAGGGGGAAGGCGCGCGGATTCCGCCGCCGGGCGGAATCCGCGCACCGTCAGTGGTGTGCCGGAAGCAGGGGAGCGCCGAACCGGTTCATCGCCCGTGCGGTCGCCTGACGCAGTGCTGGGCGGCCGAAGCCGTCGCGAGTTCCGTGGGCGCGTAGCGGTCGAGATCGGCCGGCAGATCCGTGCGCCGATTCACGTTGAGTTTTCGGTAGACCCTGGTCAGATGCTGTTCCACGGTGCTCACCGTGATGTACAGCTTGGCGCTGATCTCCCGGTTGGTCAGGCCGAGGGCGGCCAGCACGGCGACGCGGTGTTCCGCCTCGCTCAGTTCACCGACCTTCCACCGCACGGAGGGGATGTGACGGTTCGCCGGACCGATGAGGCCGAACGCGTCGGCCGCGGGCGGCTCGACGGCCGCCGGCCCCTCGCCGCGTCCCCGGTCGAGCCGCGCCGCGCGGACGCCGACGGCACGGGCCTGGGGGAACTCGCCCCGCGCCTCCAACGCCTGGCTGAGGTCGCGCAGCGAGCCCGAGAGCTCGCACTGGTCGCCGCTCGACTCCAGCAGGCCGACCGACTCCCGCAGCGGATCCACCCGTTGGTCGGGCGCGGAGGCGGCGGCGAGGACCCGCAGGTACATCGCCCTGGTGCGGGGGCCGAGCGTCGACGCGTCGGCGAGCTGCTCCTTGACCAGGGCGCGGGCGCTGTCCGGATTGCCCATGGCCAGGTGCGTGCGCGCGGCGCCGAGCCGCCAGGGGACCAGCGTCTGGAGGTGGAGCTCCCAGCCGCTCATCAGCGCGCCGCACCGCGTGAAGTCGGCGAGCGCCGAGTGCACCCGGTTGGTGGCCAGGTAGAACAGGCCGCGCTCGTACAGGTAGAGCAGCCCGAACTGGGTCCGGAACATCGCGTCGGGAACCGGCAGGTGGAGCAGGGCCGAGGCCTCGTCGTACCGGCCGGTCCTGGTCGCCACGGCCACCTGCACGGACAGCGGGATCCCGATGGCCACCCCCCAACCCTGGGCGGTGAACAGGTGGTAGGCCGCCCTGGCCTGCCGGGCGGCGTCCGACAGCTCGCCGCGCCTGGCCATGACCAGCGCGTGGACCGCGCCGACCGTGGCCCGCCAGACGGGGGCGTGCTGGCTGATCGGATCGGCGAGCAGCGTCTCGCACAGCTGCTCGGCCCGCTGGTCCTCCTCGACGTAGAGGAGGGCGAGCAGGGCGGTGAGTTGCAGTTCGATGGTCTCCTGGCGGAGCGGGGAGTCGGAGAGCACCTCCTCCGCCGCGGCGGTGATCGCCTCCCGCGAGCCGCCCGACCGCAGATGGTCGAGCATGTCCACGGCCCTCGACCAGGCGGTGCCCGACACCGTCGGCCGCGGCGCCAGGTGACGCGAGAGGTCACGGCCGGCCGGTGGGCAGAGGAAGCTGAGCCACTCCACGGTCAGCCCGAGGCCGCCGGGGACCGCCGGGTCGCTCGACGGGGAGGCGGCCACGGCGGTCAGCACGTCGCGCAGCTCGTCGAGGCGGCCGTACCACAGCAGGTACCTGGCCAGGTAGAGCACGTCGTCCTGGGAGAGGTCGCCGGCCGCGCGGGCGGCCTCCAGCGCCGGCAGGTGCCGGCCGGCCGCGGCCGGCCGGCGGGCCCACTCCACGCGTAACAGCAGGCTCAGCACCTCGGCCCGCTCGACGCCGCCGCTGCCGCGCGCGGCGAGATCGAGCCATTCGGTCGCGGAGTCGAACCGGTTGTTCAGCAGGTCGTCCTGCGCGACCTGCCGCAGCGCGTCCACCGCCCAGCGGCCGGTGACCCGGGCGCCGAGCCGGTCGGCGGCCACCAGTTGGGCGGCGACCCGGGCGACGCCGGCCTCCCTGGCGTGGAACGACTCGGCCGCCCGCAGGTGCAGGGCGGCCCGTTCCGCGGGGTCGAGGCTGTCGAGCACGGCCGCCCGCAGCGCGGGGTGTCGCAGCCGGCCGCCGGTCACCAGGCCGGCGGCCTCCAGCACGTCGATCGCGTGCCGGACGTCCACCGGTTCGATGCCGAGGAGTTCGCCGAGCAGGGTGGCCTCGGCGTCGGTGTCCGCCAGGATCCCGAGGCCGCACGCGACGTCGAAGGGCGAGCGGCCCCACCGGCGGAGGCAGGCGGTCACGGCCCTGGTGAACTGCTGTCCGACGGCGATGGCGCCGTCGGCGAGCGGGATCGCGTTCCGGTGCCGGATCGCGCGCTGGTCGTCGATCAGGGCCTTCACCAGCAGCGGGTTGCCGCCGCTGAGCGCGTGGCAGTCGGCCGCGAGCAGCTCCGCCATCTCCGGGCCGAGTGCCTCGTCGAGCAGCTGGTGGACCCCGGCGTGGGAGAGCGGTGCCAGCTGGAGATGGTCGGTCTGCAGCGGACGGAGGATCTCCGAACGGAAGAGGTCGTAGGTGGGGTTGGGTAACGTCCACTCGGTGAGCACCAGCAGCACCCGGGAGGTTCTGAGCCGGCGCTGGAGGTAGAGCAACGCGCGCAGCGACGGCTTGTCGGCGAACTGGATGTCGTCGACGGTGATCACCACGGGCCGGGCCCTGGTCAGTTGGACCAGGTCGCCGCAGAGCTCGTCGAGCACTCCGGCACTGTGGCTGTCGATGTTCGGGGAATCGGCCGCGGAACCGAGCGACTCGACGGATATGTTCGATTCGGTGAACGGCTCGACGTCCTGGAACAGCTGTTTCAGGATGCCGAAGGGAAGGGACCGTTCGGCCTGCGAACCGGTCGCGGAGAGCAGTACCGCTCCCTCGCGCACGGCGTATTCGACGAATGTTCGGGCCAACGCTGTCTTGCCGCACGCCACGCCCCCGCTGACGACGACGAGTTGACCCCAGCCGTTCAAACACGCAGAGTATGCCTTGTGCAGGATTTCCACATCTTGTTCACGATCGACTAACAGCATGTATCCCCCTTGATGGACGTCTCTTCGCCGGTGAGTCGCGGGATGCGGGGTGTCCGCCCTCCGTGGTCCTGGTCTGTCGCGTCTGGCCGGTGCTGTTTCGCCGGGGCCGGCACGTGCGATGGTCAAGTGCACGTGTCGGGAGAACTGCTCACGGGTGCCGGCCTCCAGTTTGTATGCCCATCCGTGATATCGCAAGCATCTTTGAATTTGATGGGCCTCGGAGGCGCCTGAACTTTTACCTTTGTTTCCCTTGGGAAAGGGAAGTTCACACGCGCGACACGGCGAGCCCCGCCGCCTTGACCAGGCGGCGGGGCTCGCCCCGCAGGGCTGAATCGGGGGGAATTCAGCCGAGATTGGCAGGCGCGTCGGCCGAGTCGGCCGAGTCCGACGGCGCCTGATGGTGGGCCGCCTGCCGTGGCAGCAGGAAACTCGCCGCGAATGCCGCGATCATCATGCCGATGGGCAACAACAGAGTGAACTCGAAGGCGTGGCTCGAATCCTCCGCCCACTCCGCCGCGGTCGGTTCCGCCGGCAGCAGACCGAAGAACAGGGCGCCGATTCCGGAAACCCCGATCGCCGCGCCGGTCTGTTGGAGCGCGTTCAACACCCCCGAGGCTGACCCGGCCTCGGTCACCGGAACGTCGGAGAGCGCGAAGTCCATCACGATCGAGATCGAGAAGCCCATGCCGGCACCGCCGAGCAGCAGCGGCAACGCCAGCATCAACGCGCCGGCGTCCGGGCCCTCCTGCCGGATGAGCAGCATCATGGCGGCCAGCCCGAGGGTCGTCACCACGAGCCCGACCTGCACGATCCGCCGCCCGAACCGCCTGGCCAGCACGTTGATGGCGAGCCCGGCGAACACCGCGGCCGTCAGGCCCCACCAGATCCCGGCCACGCCGGCCCGCATGATGCTGTAGCCGAGGCCGTTCTGCAGGTAGACCGTGAAGGTCAGGAAGAAGCCGAACACCGCGCCGAAGCCGAGCAGCAGGATCACCATGCCGCCGGTGAACGAGCGGTGCCTGAACAGCTCCATCGGCAGCAGCGGGGACGTCGCCCGGCGCCGCTGGTGGGCCACGAAGAGCGCGAGGGCCGGCACCGAGAGCACCATGCTGAGGAACGTCCAGGCCGGCCAGCCCTCCTCGTGGCCGATCGCCAGCGGGTAGAGCAGGAGCAGCAGGCCGATGGCGACCAGGATCATGCCGGTGACGTCGAGCCGGTTCGCGGTGGTGGAGCGGGACTCGGGCAGCAGGCGGTGGGCGGCGAACAGGGCCACGAGGCCCACCGGCACGTTGACCAGGAAGATCAGCCGCCAGCCGAGGCCGGCGACGTCGCTCTCGGTCAGCAGCGCGCCCACCACGGGGCCGCACACCCCGCTCACCGCGTACATCGCGCCGGCCGCGGTGATCGGCCTGGCCCGCTCGTGCGGCGCGTACATCACCTGGATGGTGGCGATCACCTGCGGCACCATCAGCGCGGCCGCCAGGCCCTGCGCCACCCGGAAGGCGACGAGCTGGCCGCCGGTCTGCGCCACCGTGCACAGCAGCGAGGTCACCACGAAGAGCGTCATGCCGGTCATGAAGACCCGCTTGCGGCCGTAGAGGTCGCCGAGCCGGCCGCCGGTGATCAGGCCGATCGCGAACGGCAGCGAGTAGCCGGCGATCAGCCACTGGAGCGCGGCGCTGCTGGCGTCGAGGTCCTGCTGGATGGGCGGCAGCGCCACGTTGACGATGCCGGTGTCCAGCAGGTCCATCAGCATGCCGGCCAGGAGCACGGCGAGCGCCGCCGTGCGCCGCCTCGCCGGCAGCGTGACGCCGCCGTGGTCGAGCTGTTCCACCTGTGCCACTCCGGTCTCCTGCCGCTCTACTACGGTGTCGTCGGACGTGCGGTTGTCAGGCATGGCCGATCGGCTCGCTCTCCGCCTCGGCCGGCCGGGTGGGGCCCGGCGCCTCGGCGGGTCCGGCCGGCTCGTCCCGGCGTTCCGGCCGGCCCGGCCACCAGTTGGCGCGTCCGAGCAGCTGCATCGCGGCGGGCACGATGATGGAGCGCACCACGGTGGCGTCGAGCACCACGGACAGCGTCAGCCCGATCCCGAGGGTCATCAGGAACAGCGACGTCGCGCTGAACCCCATCGCGGCGAGCACCACGATCATCAGCAGCGCGGCCCTGGTGATGACCGAACCCGTGCTCCGCAGGCCCACGGTGACGGCGCGGTGGTTGTCGCCGGTGGCCCGGTACTCCTCGTTGATCCGGCTGACCAGGAACATCTCGTAGTCGGTGACCAGGCCGAAGGCGATCGTGATGATCAGCCCGAGCGTCCACACGTCGGTCGTGCCGACCTGGTGGAAGTCGAGCAGGCCCGCGAGCCCGCCCTCCTGGAACCCCCAGACGATGATCCCGAGGGAGGCCGCGAGCGAGAGGAAGGCGACCACGACCGCCTTGATCGGCACCAGCACCGACCGGAAGGCGAGGAACAGCAGGAGCAGCGTGGAGAGGCCGACGAAGGCGAGTGCCCAGGGCAGCGACTCGGTGGTCGCCTCGGTGTTGTCCAGGCTGACCGCGGGCCCGCCGAGGCCGCCGACCAGGATCTCGGTGGCGCCGGCCGGCGGGTCGAGTGCCCTGATGTCGCGCACCAGTCGGAGGTTGTCCGCGTCGTCCGCCTCGCCGCGGTGGGCGACCGTCACCCAGGTGAGTTCGGGGTCGGCGCGGTGCACCCCGACCCCGGTCGCGCCGTCGAGCCCGCCCAGGGTCCGCAGGTAGCCGTCGACGGCGTCCTGGCCGACCGGTCCTGAGACCGCGATGTCCACCCGGGTGCCGGCCGGGCCGTCGGGGGGGAACTCCTCGGTCAGCATCGAGGCGACCACCTGGCCCTCGTTGGTGACCGGCAGATAGCGGTGGTTGGTCATGCCCGGTTCGAGCGAGAGCAGCGGGGCGGCCGCGACCAGCAGCGCCAGCAGGCCGCCGGTCAGCCACGGCACCGGCCGCCGGGTGACGGCGGCGGCGAGCCTTGCCCAGGCCCGCTCCTCCCGGGTGACGGCGCCCGGCCTGCGACGCGGCCACGGGAGGCTCAGCGCGTTGATCCGGGGGCCGAGCACCGCGAGCGCCGCCGGGAGCACCACCAGCGCCGCCACGATGTCGAAGAGCACCACCGTGATGCCGCCGAACCCGAAGGAGCGGGAGACCGGTTGCGGGAAGAACAGCAGCCCGCAGAGCCCGATGACGACGGTGAGGCCGGAGAACGCGACCGTGCGCCCCGCCGTGTTCATGGTCGCCGCCAGCGCCGCGGGCACGTCGCCGCCCCGCCGCTCCAGCTCCTCGCGGAACCGGCTGACCATGAAGAGCCCGTAGTCGATGGCGAGTCCGAGCCCCAGCAGGATGGAGATCTCCAGGGCGAAGATCGAGATGTCGGTGACGTAGGTGAGCAGCCGCAGCAGCACCATCGAGCCGAGGATGGCGAGGATGCCGAGCGCGAGGGGGAGGGCGGCGGCCATCAGGCCGCGGAAGATGATCAGCAGCAGGACGAGCAGGATCGGCAGCGAGATCAGCTGGGCGGTGGCCAGGTTCTCGGTGGCGAGCCGCTGGAGCTGGTACTCGCTGGTGAAGCCGCCGCCGAGATGGGTGTCGAGGCCGCTGGCGCGCACCTCGTCCTGGATCTCGCCGTAGGACTCCAGGCGTTCCGGGCCGTCCTCGCCGCGGAGGGTGATGGTGGCGAACGTCGCGTGGCGGTCCTCGGCGACGTACCTTGCGCGCTCCTCGGCGGGGAGCCCGGGGCTCCAGAAGCTGGTGGCCGACAGGACCTCGGAGTCCGGCAGCCGGCCCAGCGCCTCCGTCACGGCCCGCTCGAACCCGGGGTCGTCGACGGTCAGTTCGCCGGTCGGGTCCGAGTACACCGCGACGGCGTCCACGTCCCCCGGCTGGTGGCCGAAGTGTTCCTCCAGCAGCACGTTGGCCCGCTCGGCCTCCGCGTCGGGGGCGGTGTAGCCGCCGCTGCCCATCGCGTTGAAGACCCCGCTGCCCCAGACGCCGGCCAGCACCACGAACAGGGCCGCCGCGACGAGTAACGCCCGCCTCCGCACATAGGCACAGCGCCCCAGCCATGAGAACATAGAGATGCCACCTGATCGTTCGTCAGAGTGAAGAATGAAGAGGGAAGAAGAAGAGGGAAGAAGCTTCCGTGGGGTCGGGTCGACGACCGCACGGCGACCTTCGGAACGGCGGTCCGACCGCTGCGGCCCACCACCTGGGTTGACGATGTCAACCTAACAGTCGAGGTGGACACCGTCAACCCATCGTCCTCCCAACTGCCGCGCGCTATAGTCGACATGTGGTCTCCCCTACTCGCGAACTGCTGATCGCCGCGGCCGCCGACCTGCTCGACGCGGGTGGGCGCGACGCGGTGACCCTGCGCGAGGTGGGCCACCGCGTGGGCGTCTCGCACAACGCGCCGTACAAGCACTTCGCCAACAAGGAAGCGCTGCTCGCCGCCGTCGCCGCCCGCGAACTCACCAACCTCGGCAACGCGTTGGCCGCCCTCCGGCAGGGCGGCGTCCCGGCCGAGGCGGTGCTCCGCGCCGCCCTCCGCGAGTACGCGGGCTGGGCCCTGGCCTATCCGGCCCGCTTCCGGGTGGTGTTCGGCGCCTGGACCGCCGAGTTCCAGGAACTGGCCGTCGCCGCCGACCTCAGCCGGAACACCCTGCTCGGCATCGTCGAGGCCGCCCAGCGGGCCGCGCAGCTACCGCCCGGCGACATCGAGCGGGTGACCGCGCTGCTCCAGGCCGTCGTCCACGGCGCCGTCGACCTCGCCGTGATCGGGCACCTGGTGCCGGGCGGCAAGGGGAACGCCGACCCCGACGGCCTCGTCGACGACCTGCTCGGCTACCTGCGCGCCTCGGCGGCCGCCGTCCCCACCACCTGACGCGCGCCACCCGGCGCCCGCCACCCCGACACGCGAACGGGTGGCCCGGGGCAACCCCGGGCCACCCGGCGGTCGTTCGGCGACCGCGCGCCCCGATCTCCGTGGCCTTCGCCCCTCACTCCGCGAGCGAGATGGCCAGCACCGGGCACTGCGCCGCCGCCTGTCGCACCGTCTCCCGGTGCGCGTCCGGCGGGCGCTCGGCGAGCAGCATGACCAGGCCGTCCTCCTCGCTCTGGTCGAACACCTCCTGCGACGTCTGCGCGCACTGCCCGGAGCCGACGCACCTCTCCCGGTCGACGCTGACCCGCATGGACCCCATCTCTCTCCTCCTCGGTCTCCTCGGTGCGCCCGGTCTCCTCAGCGCTCGTCGAGTACCTGTCGCAGATAGCGGCCGTAGTCGGACGCCACGCCCAGCCGCCGGATCGCCGCGTCGAGACCGGCCCGGTCCAGCGTGCCCATCCGGTAGGCCACCTCCTCGATGCAGGCGATCCTCGTGCCCTGGCGCTGCTGCACCACCCGCACGTAGTTGGCGGCCTCCATCAGGCTCTCGTGGGTGCCGGCGTCCAGCCACATGGTGCCCCGGCCCAGATTGACCAGCTGCGCCCTGCCCTCCGCCACGAACCGGCGGTTGACGTCGCTGATCTCCAACTCGCCGCGCGCCGACGGGGTCAGCCGCGCCGCGTGGTCCAACGCCTCGTTGTCGTAGAGGTAGAGGCCGGTGACCGCCAGGTTGGAGCGCGGGTGCCGCGGCTTCTCCTCGACGTCGAGCAGCCGCCCCTCGTCGTCGAGCACGGCGACGCCGTAGCGCTGGGGATCGGCCACCGCGTAGCCGAAGAGCGTGGCGCCCGACAGCTTCGCCACCTGCTCGCGCAGCAGCGGGGCCAGGTCGTGACCGTGGAACACGTTGTCGCCGAGCATCAGCGCGACCTGCTCGTCGCCGACGAACTCGCGGCCGATCAGCAGCGCGTCCGCGATGCCGCGCGGCCGGTCCTGCTCGGCGTAGTCCAGCCGGATGCCGAGATCGGCGCCGTTCCCGAGCAGCGACCGGTACTGGTCGAGGTGGCCCGGGTGGCTGATCACCAGGATCTCCCGGACCCCGGCCAGCATCAGCACCGAGAGCGGGTAGTAGATCAGCGGCTTGTCGAACACCGGCAGCAGCTGCTTGGACAGCACCTGGGTCAGCGGGCGCAGCCGGGTGCCCGAGCCGCCCGCCAGGATGATTCCACGCATCACCGCGACACCTCCGCCGTGGCAGCCGTGGCAGCCGTGACCTCGACGGCGGACGGCTCCCACCAGTCGCGGTGCTCCCGGTACCAGGCGACGGTGTCGGCCAGGCCGGCCGCGAACGAGTGGCGCGGGCGGTAGCCGAGCTCCGTGGCCGCCTTGCGCCAGTCGACCGAGTAACGGCGGTCGTGGCCCTTGCGGTCGTCGACCCGGTCGATCATCTCGGGCCCGGCGCCCAGCAGTTCGAGCAGCCGCCCGGTGAGTTCCAGGTTGGAGAGCTCGGCGCCGCCGCCCAGGTTGTACACCTCGCCAGGGCGGCCGTGTTCGAGGGCGAGCAGCAGCCCCCGGCAGTGGTCCTCGACGTGCAGCCAGTCCCTGACGTTCCCGCCGTCGCCGTAGAGCGGCACCCGGCGGCCCCGCAGCAGGTTGGTGACGAACAGCGGGACGACCTTCTCGGGGAACTGGTAGGGGCCGTAGTTGTTCGAGCAGCGGGTGACCCGCACGTCGAGGCCGTGGGTCCTGGCGTAGGCCAGGCACATCAGGTCGGACGCCGCCTTGCTCGCGGAGTAGGGGGAGTTGGGCGACACCGGATCGGTCTCCGGCCACGAGCCCGCGTCGAGCGAGCCGTACACCTCGTCCGTCGAGACGTGCAGGAAGGTCCCGACGCCGGCCCGCAGCGCCGCGTCGAGCAGCGTCTGGGTGCCGACGACGTTGGTGGTGACGAAGCGCGAGGCGGCGGCGATCGAGCGGTCCACGTGCGACTCGGCGGCCAGGTGCACCACCCGGTCCTGGCCCCGCATCACCTCGGCCACCAGTCCGGCGTCGCAGATGTCGCCGCGCACGAACCGCAACCGCGGGTCGGCCGCGACCGGTTCGAGGTTCGCGAGGTTCCCGGCGTAGGTGAGCTTGTCGAGGACGGTCACCTCGCCCACCCCGCCCGGCTCGGCGAGCAGCATCCTGACGAGGGCGGAGCCGATGAAGCCTGCCCCGCCGGTCACGAGCAGCCGCTCGCCGCTACCGGGTGCCAAGGAACTCACCCCGCGTGCGGGCCGCCGTCCCGCCGACGGCCGGAGCCTTCGGCGCCGTCGGCAGCGGTGGCAGCGTGACGACCTGCCCGGCGTAGGAGAGGCCCGCGCCGTAGCCGAAGAGCAGCACGTCGCCCCCGGCGGCCAGGCCGCGCCCCTGCCGCAGCCGGGAGAGGGCGAGCGGGATGGTGGCCGCGATGGTGTTCCCGGAGCCGACGACGTCGGTGGCGACCGCCTCGTCCGCGAAGCCGAGCTGCTTCGCCAGCGCGTTGATGATCCGCAGGTTGGCCTGGTGCGGCACGAACGCCGCCAGCTTCTCCGGGGTCACCCCCGCGCGGTCGCAGGCCTCGGCCACCGTGCGGCCGAGGCCGGTCGCCCAGCGGTACACCGTCCTTCCCTCCTGCCGCAGCACCCGGCTGTTGGCGCCGATCGTGATCAGGTGGGACTCCTCTCCCACGCTGCCCCACACCACCGGGCCGATGGCCCGGCGCTCGTGCGGGAGCACCACGGCGGCGCCCGCGCCGTCCCCGAACAGGATGGCCGTGTCGCGGTCGTACCAGTCCAGCCAGGCGGTCGACTTGTCCGCGCCGATCACCAGGACCCCGCCACTGGTGCCGGAGCGGACCAGGGCGTCGGCGGTCGCCAGGCCGTAACAGAAGCCCGCGCAGGCCGCGTTGAGGTCGAAGGCGGCGGGGTGGCCGAGCCCGGCGCGGGCAGCCACCCGGGCCGCCACGCTCGGCATGGTGGACTCCGGCGTGGAGGTCGCCACGATCACCGTGTCGATCAGCGAGCCGGCGCTCGGATACCGGGGGTCGGCGGCGAGCGCGGCCAGCGCGTCCGTGGCGGCGGCCGTCGCCAGGTCGGCGACTGTCTCGTCCGGGGCGGCCCGCCGGCGCTCCCTGATGCCGGTTCTGGCCACCACCCACTCGGGGTCGATGCCGAGCCGTCCCGCGACCTCCTCGGTGGTGACCACGGTGTCCGGCAGGTAGTGGCCGAGCGAGACGATCTGGGCGCCGCGGCCCGTGGTCCCGGTCTCGATGCTGCCGAGGGCCATGTCAACCGCCCTCGCCTTCCCGGCCGGCGGGCGCCGTCACCAGGTCCGTCTCGGCCGCCGGCTCGGCGGCTTCCCGGCCGGTGAGGTGCGCGACGGCGTCCTCGATCGTCGGGCAGTCGAAGACGAAGGTGGCGGGCAGCGTGTGCCCGCTCCAGTCCTCCAGGTCGGCCGTCATCTCGATCAACTGCACCGAGGAGAGCCCGAGGTCGCGGAACATGGCCTCCGAGGAGACCTGCGCCGCGTCGACGCGCAGCATCTCGGCGACCCGGGCCGTGAGCCAGTCCTGGACCTGCCAGGGGGTGAGTGCCGCTTCCATCAGTCGTCCTCCGTCCCTTCCGCTTTCGCTCCTGTGGTGTGGTCGCCGTACTCGCCGTTCAGATAGGCGCCGCGGCAGGCGCTCCGCCGCAGCTTGCCGCTCGACGTCTTCGGCACCGCGTTCGGGCCGACGACCACCACGTCGTCCAGGGTGATGCCGTGCTCGGCGGCGACCGCGACGGTCGCGGCCCGCACGATCGCCGCCCGCTTCTCGGCCGCCCCGGCGCCGGCGCCGACGGCGCCCTGTCCGGCGCCGGCGACGACCACCACCCGCTCCCGGTCGCCGTCGTCGATCGCGAAGGCCGCCACGCAGCCCTTGCGGACGGCGTCGTGCGACTCCTCGACGGTCGCCTCGATGTCCTGCGGGTAGTGGTTGCGGCCGCCGACGATGAGCAGATCCTTGTGGCGGCCCGTCACATACAGCTCGCCGCCGTCCAGGAAGCCGAGGTCGCCGGAGCGCATGAACGGCTCCGGTGGGCCGTCGACCGGCCGGGCGGCGAAGGTCTCCTCGGTGGCGGCGGGGTTCCCCCAGTAGCCGACGGGCAGGTGCGGGCCGCCGATCCAGATCTCGCCGACCTGGCCGTCTCCGGCCGGGCGGCGGGTGTCGGGGTCGACGATCAGCACGGTCCGCTCCATCCGGGTCGACCCGCTGCCGACCAGCACGGTGCCCTCCTCGGCCGGTACCACCAGGCCCTGTTGGAAGGCGTCGCGGTCCACGGTGAGCCGGTCGGGCTCCGCCGAGGGGGCGCTGCCGGTGACCAGCAGCGTGCCCTCGGCCAGCCCGTAGCACGGCCACCAGGACCTGCGGTCGAAGCCGAAGGGGGCGAACCGCTCGGCGAACGCGTCCAGGGTGGCGGCCCGCACCGGCTCGGCGCCGTTGTACGCCACCCGCCAGCTGCTGAGGTCGAGATCCGCGCACTCGCTGTCCCTGACCCGGCGGGTGCACAGGTCGTAGCCGAAGTTCGGGCCGCCGGTGGCGTTGGCCCGGTGCCTGGAGATCGCCTGGAGCCATCTGGCGGGCCGCTTGAGGAACGTCATCGGCGTCATCAGCAGCGTGCTCCCGCCCGCCCACAGCGGGTGCAGGACGTTGCCGATCAGCCCCATGTCGTGGAAGAGCGGCAGCCAGCTGGCCATCCTGGGCGGCTCGTTCAGCCCGAACGACGTCCTGATCATCTCCACGTTGTGGGCGAGCGCGGCGTGCGAGACCATCACGCCCTTGGGCGCCGAGGTGGACCCCGAGGTGTACTGGAGGAAGGCGAGGTCGTCGGGGCCGGCGGGGAACTCGGCCTCGGCCTCCGGCGGGGTGCCGAGCAGCTCCTCGGGGCTCGTCCACCAGGTGTCGAGCAGGCCGGGCACCACGCCGCGGATCGCCTCGACGTCCTCGGCGGACGCCGAGCTGATCACCGCGCTCGGCGCGCAGTCGGCGACGATGGCCCGCAGCGTCTCCACCCGCTGGCGCGACTGCACCGGCAGCGGCGGATAGGCCGGCACGGGGACCACGCCGGCCCGCATGCAGCCGAGGAAGCCGCGGACGAAGTCGGCGCCCTGCGGCAACAGCAGCAGGGCCCGGTCACCCGGGGCGAGCCGACGGCGCAGACCGGTCGCGACGGCTCGGATCGCGTGGTCCAACTCCTGGTAGTTCAAGGCCAGTTCGCGGTCGCCGTCGTCGGTGACGAAGACACACGCCTCGGCCGAGGGGTTCCGTTCCGCGTGCTCACGGAGGCGACTGAGCAGGGTCAGGGTGGGGACGGTCGTGGTCATGGGGGGTCCTGTTCTTCCCGTCTTCCGGTCGGGCGACAGTCAGTGCGACACCAGGAGGCTCATCCGGGCCAGGCCGTACGCGCCCTGCCTGGTGCGCAGCCGGGGCGGGTCCTCGGGGTCGAACGACAGCCGGTGCAGGTTGGGGTAGTAGGCGCGGAACGCCAGTCCGGCCAGCAGCCTGGCGAGCGCCGAGCCAGGGCAGAAGTGCGGCCCGGCGCCGAACGCCAGGTGGTCGAGCTTGTTGGCGCGGTCGATGTCGAACCCGTCGGGCTCGGCGAACCGGCGCGGATCGCGGTTGGCCGCGCCGATCACGACGTGCACCAGGGCGCCCTTCGGGATCAGGACGTCGTGCAGCTCGGTGTCCTCGGTGGTCCTGCGCAGCGTCCACTGGATCGGGCTGTAGAGCCGCAGGTACTCCTCGATGAAGTCCTCGGTCCGCTCAGGACGGCTGGTCAGCCGCTCGGCGAGCGTCGGGTCGCTCAGCATCATCTGGAGGCCGCCGCCGAGCAGGTTCATCGTCGTCTCGTAGCCGGCGGCGATGAAGGACCAGGCCATGATGGTGAGTTCGTCCTGCGAGAGCTGGCCGGCCTCGTGTTCCTCGACCAACGCCCCCAGGATGTCGCCGCGGTTGGGCTTCCCCTTGCGCTCCTGCGCGAGTTCGCCCATGTAGTTGCCGAACTCCAGCAGGTCCTCGAGGAACCCGGGCACCTCGTCGGGGTCGACGCCGGCGGCCACCGCGAACATGTCCATCACGGCCTGGGTCCAGCGGCGGAAGTCGTCCTTCCGGTCGCGCGGGACGCCCAGCATGTCGCTGACCACGCGCAGCGGCAGGGTGGTGGTGAACGCCTCGACCCACTCCACCCGGTCCCCGGCCAGCGCCTCGGCGAGCACCTCGTCGATGACGGTCTGCACCCAGCTGCCGAGGTTGCGGACCAGCTTGGCGTTGAACGCCCGGTTGGCGTTCTTCCGCAGCCTGGTGTGCTCGGGCGCGTCCCGGTTGACCAGCACCGGCACGTTGAAGCGCTCGTCCGTGATCACCTGGTTGGAGAACGTCTTCTTGTCGCGCAGCGTGTTCGACACGTCCTCGTAGCGGCTGATCACGTAGAAGTCCTCGCCGTCCGCGGTGCCCTCAGGCACGTGGTGGACGGGCGCGCGGTCCCGCAGCACCTGGTAGGTCGGCCAGGGGTTGAGCCGGTACTCGAGATCGGCGAGGTCGATCGAGATGGTGGTCATGTGTCACTCCCTTCTGGGCTTCTGGGCTTCTGGAGTTTCGGGGGCGGGGGCGGGGGCGGGGGCCGGGTGGCGGGTCAGGGGCGGGCCGGCGGTTCGAGGTAGCCGGCGTCGACGAAGCCCCGCAGGAACGTGTGCACCAGGGCGTTGTCGAGGGGCGGGCAGTCGACGCCGGCGTCCGCCAGCGCCCGCCGGGTGAGCGCGGAGTCGGAGAACGGCAGCCTGGTGTGGTCGAGGCTGTCGTGGAGGAACGGCGCGAGACCGAGCAGCGCGAGCGTGCCGGGGTTGCGGCCGGTGACCTGCTCGCGCCAGTCCTCGAAGGAGACCCGCTCCAGCGGGTACCCGAACTCCTCGACGGCGTCGAAGAGTTCCCTCCAGGTCATGGCCCGCTCGTTGACCAGGTGGAAGGTGCCGCCGGCGAGCTCGGGGCGCTTGGCCACCTCCACGACCGCGCCGGCCACGTAGTCGATCGGCGCCGGCTGCACCGGCATCACCGCCACCCGGTGCGGGGCGATGCCGGCCTGGACGCAGCCCTTGAGGATGAGCGTCAGGTGGTCGAGCCGGTTGAAGGCGCCGGTGACGCTGTGCCCGCCGGTGTTGATCCGGTGGATGGTGACCGGCAGCCCGCGCTCGTGCGCGAACCTGACCATGCGTTCCGACACCCACTTGGTCTGGGCGTAGCCCACCACCAGCGAGCCGCTGGTGTGCATGTCGTCGGTCTCGTACACCACGTCGGCGGCGAAGTCCTTCGAGGAGAAGACCCCGACGGTGGAGATGAAGTGCACCGGGCGGGGCGTGCCGAGCGTCGCGAGCCGCAGCACCTCGCGGGTGCCGGCGACGTTGGCGCCCTGCAACCCCGCGTAGGGGTAGGTCCACTTGACCATGCCGCCGCAGTGGACGATGTCGCCGATCCCGTCGTGCAGGGCGGCGAAGCTCCGCTCGTCGAGGCCGAACAGCGGCTTGGCGAGGTCGCCGACCACCGGCACGATGCGGGACAGGTGCGGCTCGGGATCGACGCCGTAGGAGCGGAGGTTGGCGGTGAGCCGCCGCATGGCGTGCGCCTGGTCGCCCGCCCTGACCAGGCAGTGCACGTCCCCCCGCCGCCGGTTCAGCAGCTCGGCGAGCAGGAAGCCGCCGACGAATCCGGTGGCCCCGGTGAGCAGCGTGGCGCCCGAGGTGCGCTCCCAGGGCACGGGGTCGCCCTCGACCGCGATCGCGGCGTCGAGTTCGGCGAGCGCGGTCATCTCGGGGACGGACATGAACGTGACGCGCGAGGGCTTGGCCCCTCGCTTCGCGGGCGCCGCCGGCGCGACCACCGCGGGTTCCGCGACGGGCGCGGGCGGGGCGTCGGCCGTCCACTCGTCGGTGACGTGGCGGGCCAGCGTGGTCAGGGACGCGTCGTCGAAGAACGCCTCCATGGGCACGGTCACGGCGAGCCGGCGCTCGATGTCGGTGCGGAGTTCGGCGATCATCAGCGAGTCGGCCAGGGTCTCCACCGGTGCCCTGGTGTCGACCGCCGCGGGTTCGGTGCCGAGCACCCGGGCCAGGCCGCTGGCGAGGTCCGCCACGACCAGCCGCGTGCGCTCCGGCTCCGGGGCGGCCCGCAGCGCGGCGAGGTCGGGGCCCGAGGGGGCGTCCCCGGGGTCGGCCGCGTCGGCGGCCGGGGCCGGGGCGGCGACCATGCGCTGGAGCATCGGCTCGGTGACCGGGCGGAAGGAGGCGCCCCAGATCTCGCCCACCAGCCGCCCCTCGGGGTCGGTCAGCCGGAGGTCGCCGAGGATCGAGCCGTCCGCCGACTCCCGGAGCACGGCGACGCACTCCAGCTCGGCCGTGGCGCGCACGTCGCCGACCGACATCCGCTGGTATCCGGTGCCGAGGTGGACCTGGCGCTCCGCCAGGCCCTCGTCGGCGAGCGCGGCCACGGCGACCAGCTGGATGCAGGCGTCGAGCAGCAGCAGCTCGGGGCGGACCCCGGCGGCGACGCCCGCGGCGTCCGCGGCCGGCTGGGCCAGGGCGCCCACCGCGGCGCGCGGCCCGGTGCGGGCGCTCCGCACCAGCCGGAAGCTCGGGCCGAGCCGGAACATCGGATGCCAGGCCCGCCGGTAGAACTCCGCCTCGCCGATGGGCTGTTCGCAGCGCGCCGACTCGGCGGCGAACACCGGCCCGGGGACCGCGTCGGCCGGCGGCTCCGCCGGCTCGGCGCCGTCGTGGAGCACCGTCTCGAAGTGCAGCCGCCAGCCCGTCTCGTGGTCCCCGCTGTAGAGCCGGGCGCGGGCGCGCCCGGCCGCCGGCGGGTCGATGACGACCTGCACGGTGGCGGTGTCGTCGTCGCCGAGCACCAACGGCCGGGAGACCGCGAGTTCCTGGGCGCGCGCCGGACCGCCGAAGGCCCGCTCCGCGCACCTGAGCACCAGCTCGAGGAAGATCACCCCCGGCACCACGAGCCGGCCGTGCACCCGGTGTTCGGCGAGGAACGGCACCTGGCGCAGCGAGATCTCGGTCTCGCCGACGGTCGCGCCCGTCGCCGTGCTCAGCACCCGGGGCCGCAGGCCCACGCCCTCCCCGGCGCCCGGCGCGCGGGCCAGGGAGGTCCGCGGGTCGGCGCCCGGCCAGTGGGTGACGCGCCGGAAGGGGTAGGTGGGCAGCAGCGGCGAAGGCCCGGCCGGCCGGGGGCCGTTGACCCGGGTCCAGTCGAGGGGCGCGCCGGCCGCCCAGATCCGGGCGGCCGCCAGGAGCAGGCCGGGCAGCGGAGCGCCACTCGCGGGCGAGGCGACGGCCACCACGTCCGGCTCCTCGGCCGCCGCCACGAATCCCGGCCCGAGGTCGGCGGGCCCGAGCTCGACCACCGCCTGCACCTTGCGCTCCGCCACGGCGCGCACCGTGTCGGACGGCGTCGCCGGCTCGGCGGATCGGCCGAGCCAGTACGCCGCGGTGGCGGGCCCGGTGCCGTCGGCGTCCGCGAGGTCGGTGTCGAGCAGCAACTCGCTGGCCGGCGCCCGGAGCGCGATCGCGTCGAGCACCGCCGCCGGCGGCTCGCCGGCGGCGAGGGCGGCCACCAGCCGGGCGCCCTCGGCCGGCGTCCAGACCCCGGCCAGGGTCGCCGCGGCGTGCGCGCCTTCGCCGCGCCCGAGCACCACGTCGTGGCGCACGCCGATCGACCGCCACCAGCGGCCGAGCGCCACGGCGACGGTGTAGCGGACGAGGGCCGGCGCCGGCTGCTGGCCGGCCGCGCCGCCGTCGAGCAGCGCCGTCAGCGCGGCTCCCGACTCCGGGCCGACCGCCTCGACGATCTCGTCGACGACCTCGGCCACCTCGGGGGACCGCCGCCGGAGCTCCGCCAGCAGGCCGGCCGGCGGCTCCGCGTCCGCCGGGACCACAAGCGCCAGCCGGGGCGGGCCCTCGGAGCGCCGGCGGCCCGTGACGACGCCGGGCGCGGTGGATCCCTCGGCGACGGCGCGGAGTCGCTCCTCGGCCTCGGCCAGGGTCTCGGCGACCACGGCGGCCCGGTCGGGGAGGTCGGCGCGGCCGGCGCCGGCGGCCCAGGCCAACTCCGCGACCTCGCAGGGCGATTCGCCGGCGAAGGCGGCCAGCCGCGCCGCGCCGGCCCGCAGCGCCTCGGCGCCGTGCCCGGTCACCTTGACCAGGACCGGGCCGGCGGGGCCCGCCGGCCCGGCCGAAGTCCCGTGCGGCGGTGGGGACTCCAGCACCACGTGGGCGTTGGTGCCGCCGAAGCCGAAGGAGGAGACGCCGGCGACCCGGCGCGCCCCGGGCCACGGCGTGGGCTCGGTCGGCACCGTCACCGGCAGCTCGTCCCAGGGAATGTACGGGCTGGGGCGGGTGATGTTGAGGTGCGGCGGGATCACCCCCCGGTCGAGCACCAGCACCGTCTTGATCAGCCCCGCGATGCCGGCCGCCGCCTCCAGGTGGCCGATGTTGGTCTTCACCGAGCCGAGCGCGACGGGCCCGGTGCCGGCCTCGGCGCGGCCGACCCCGAGGACGCCGGCGAGTGCCCTGACCTCGATCGGGTCGCCGAGCGCGGTGCCGGTGCCGTGTGCCTCGACGTAGCCGACGTCGGCCGGGCGCACCCCGCCGACCGCCAACGCCCGCCGGATCACGTCCTGTTGGGCCGCCGCCCGGGGCACGGTGAGGCCCGAGCTGCGGCCGTCCTGGTTGGTGGCGGTGCCCCGGATCACCGACCAGATCCGCTGCCCGGCCTCCCGCGCCGTGTCCACGCGGCGCAGCACGACCACGCCGCAGCCCTCGCCGCGCACATAGCCGTCGGCCGTCGCGTCGAACGTCTTGCACCGGCCCTCGGGGGAGAGCATCCGGCCCTTGGACAGGGCCACCGTGGTGCCCGGTGAGAGCAGCGTGTTCACGCCGGCCACCAGGGCGGTGTCGCACTCGCCCGACCGCAGCGCCTGGCAGGCCAGGTGCAGGGCGACCAGCGACGAGGAGCACGCGGTGTCCACCACCAGGCTCGGGCCCTCCAACCCCAGCACGAACGACAGCCGGTTGGCCGCCATGTTGAGGGCCCCGCCGGTCGCCGAGTAGCCGTCCACCGTCGACACGTCGCCGGTCGAGAGCTTGAGGCGCTCGAAGTCGCTGCCGCCCATGCCGACGAACACGCCGGTGCGGGAGCCGCGCAGCGAGTCGGGGGCGATGCCCGCGTGCTCCAACGCCTCCCAGGCCACCTCGAGGACGAACCGGTGCTGCGGGTCGACGCCCACCGCCTCCCGGGGCGGGATGCCGAACAGGCCGGCGTCGAACTCCCTGATCCCCTCGACGAATCCGCCGTGCCGCGCGTAGGTGCGCCCCACGGCGTCCGGGTCGGGGTCGAAGAAGTCGTTCAGGTCCCAGCGGTCCGCCGGCACCTCGGCCACGCCGGAACGCCCGGACGCCAGCAGCTCCCAGAACGCCTCGACACCGCTGGCGCCGCCGGGGAACCGGCACCCCATGCCCACCACGGCGACGGGCTCGTTCACCAGCCGCCGGGCCTCGGCGGCCTCGGCGCGGGCGGCCTTCAGCTCGACCAGCGCGCGGCGCAGCACGTTCGAGCGTTGATCCGCGTCGGGCGCGGCCAGATGCGTCATGACGCCTCCAGGGGACTATCGGTGGATGACGGGGGCTGCTCGAGCTCCTGGCCGAGCAGTTCGAGGAGTTCGGCCTCCGACAGGCCGTCGAGCTCGGCCGCCAGGTCGCCTTCGACGCCTTCGATGCCGTCGTCGCCTTCGACACCGGCCTCCTCGGGGGGCGGCGGGTCGGCGTCGCCGGCCAGCGGCAGCACCGTGAGCAGGTGCTCCGCCAGCGCGGCGATGCTGGGGTGCTCGAACGCGGCGGTGGCCGGCAGGGCGAGGCCGAGGATCCGGTCGAGCCGGTTCTTCAGCTCCACGCTCATCACGGAGTCCATGCCGGCGTCCGAGAAGCCGGACTCCCGGTCAAGGCGCGGCTGTTCGTCGTCCAGGCCGAGGACCGCCGACACCTCGACGCGCAGCCGTTCCTCCAACAGCCGCGTTCTGGCGGCGCCGCCGGCCTCGCGCAGCCGGCGCAGCAGCGCCTCGTCCGCGGTGGCCGACTCCCGTGTGCCGCCGAGCAGTTCGAGCAGCGGCCGGCGCCGCCTGGCCTCCAGGACGGGCCGGAACCGCGCCCAGTCGACCGGCGCCACCGTGAGCTGGCGCACCTCGGAGCCGAGCAGCCGCTCCAGGGCGGCGAAGCCGACCCGGTCGGGCAGCACGTGCAGGCCCATCGCCTCGAAGTGGTCCAGGTGTTCGCCGGCGACCAGGTCGCTGCCCGCCCACCAGCCCCAGTCCACGGCGAGCCCGGGGAGGCCCTGGGCGGCGCGGTGGTGCGCCATGGCGTCGAGGAAGCCGTTGGCGGCCGCGTAGTGACCGGCGAGCGCCGAGCCCCAGACGGCGGAGGCCGAGCCGAACATCACGAGGAAGTCCAGGTCGACGTCGCGGGTGAGGGCGTCGAGCACCAGGGTGCCGTCGACCTTGGCGCGGGTCATGGCGCGGAACCGGTCCCAGTCCAACTCGGCGGTGGCACACGGGTTGAAGGTGCCGGCGGCGTGCACCACGCCGCGGATCGCGGGCCAGGGCGCCTCCGGGGCGAAGAGCGCCGCCATCCCCTCCGGGTCGGCCACGTCGACCGCCGGGGTGTGCACGGTGGCGCCGGCCTCCCGCAGCCTCCTGACGGCCGCGACCACCGGGTCGTTCCCGTCCTCGGGGAGCGGGCGGCGACCCGTCAGCACCAGGTGGCGGGCGCCGCGGCCGACAAGCCACTCGGCCACCCGCAGCCCGAGCGCGCCCCGGCCGCCGGTGATCAGATAGGTGGCGGACCCGCCGACCGGCGAGGACGCGGCGGGCGCGAGCCGTTCGGCGCGGCCGAGGCGGGCGACCAGCCGGCCGCCGGCCCGGTGGGCGATCTGGTCCTCGCCCTCGGCGCCGGGCGAGCCGAGCACCTCGGCCACCACCGCGTCGGCCTCCGCCGCCCGGTCGTCCCCGGCCGGGTCCAGGTCGATCAGACCGCCCCAGAGCTCCGGCTGTTCCAGGGCGACCACCCGGCCGAGCCCCCAGACCGGGCTCTGGAGCGGCGCCACCGCGCCGCCACCGGCGCCCGTCGCGCCCCTGGTCACCACCCAGACGCGGGGGGTGGAACCGGCGCCGCGCAGCACCCGGGCTGCGGTCAGCAGCGGCCCGCAGGAGAGCGCCAGCGCCGCCTCGGTCTCCGGGCCGGGCGCGGTCGGCCGGTCGGCGTCGAGCGCCCCGCAGTGGACGATGCCGCGGAGGGCGTCGGTGCCGGACAGCAACTCCCTCGCGGTGTCCGGGGCCGTGGGATCCAGCTTCTCCGGGGCGACCACCACGCAGCGCCCGCCGCCGGCCGTCAGCCGTGCCGCGATCCGCTGGGCGACGCCGCCCCGGTCGGCGACCAGCAGCCAGTCGCCCGCCGCGCTCGCCACCGCCCCGGCGTCCTGGCCCGCGGCCGCCTGCCACCGGAACGCGTAGCCGGCGTCGGCGAGTTCGTCCTCGACGTCGACGACCCCGGCCGGTCCCGGCGCGGCCACCGGCGCGGGAGGCCGGGGCAGCCAGTAGCTCCGGCGCTGCCACGGGTAGCCGGGCAGCGCCACCCGCCGGCCGCCGGCCGGCGGCCCCGCGCTCTCCGCCGCATGCAGCGCGCGGTGGTCGAGTTCGTAGCCCAGCACGTGCAGTCGGCCGGCGGCCGCGAGCAGGGTGGCTCGGCCGTCGCGCCGCGCCCGCTGCGAGGCCACGGCGGTCACCGCGGCGTCGCGGTCGCCCAGGGTCTGGAGGGCGGCCGAGCCGAGCACGGCGTGCGGCCCGACCTCCAGGACGACGTGGTGCGCCCCGGGGACGGCGGCCGCCCGCAGGGCGTCGGCGAACCGGACGGGGCGTACCAGGTTCTCGGCCCAGTAGCCGGCGTCGAAGGCGCCGGGGCCGGCCGGTTCGCCGGTGACCGTGGAGCAGACCGGAGTGGTGGACGGCGCCGGGGTGAGCCCGTCGAGCGCCCGCAGCAGCTCCGATCTGGCCGGCAGCATCCGCGGGCTGTGGAAGGCGTACTCCGCCTGGATCCGCGCCCAGTGGGCGCGCCGGCCGCGCACCACCGGTTCGAGTTCGGCGAGCGCCGCCGGGTCGCCGGCCACCACCACGCTCTCGGGGCCGTTGACCGCCGCCAGGGACAGCGCGTCGGCGTAGGGCTCGATCAGCTCGGCGGCCGCCGCCTCCGACAGGCCCATCGCGACCATGGCGCCTGAGCCGCGGGTCGAGGCCATCACCTCGCCCCGGCGCACCACGACCTCGACGGCCCCCGCCAGATCGAGCGCGCCCGCCGCGTAGGCGGCCGCGACCTCGCCGACGCTGTGGCCGACGAGCACGTCGGGGACGACGCCCCAGCTCCGCCACAGGTCGGTGAGCGCCGCCTGGACCGCGAAGATCCCGGGCTGCGCGATCACCGTGTCGTCGAGCCTGGACGACCCGGCGGGCGCCCGGAGTTCGTCGAGCAGCGACCAGCCGGCGAGCTCGCGGACCAGCTCGTCGCAGCGCCGGAGCACCGCGCCGGCGGTGGGCTCGTCGAGCAGGTCGACGCCCATGCCGGCCCACTGGCTGCCCTGCCCGCTGAACGCGAGGACGAGCCGCCGCCGGTCCTCCGGCACCACCCGGCCGGCCGAGACGCCGCGCCGCTCCTCGCCGCGCGCGGCGACGGCCAGCAGCTCGGCGGCCTCAGCCGCCGAGGACGCCGTGACCGCGATCCGCTCCGGCAGGTGCGTCCGGCGGGTCGCGGCGTGAAACGCGACGGTGGGCCAGCCGACCGCCTCGCCCGCCGGCCGTCCAGGGGCGAGCAGTTCGCGGTAGCGCTCGGCGAGCGCGGTCGCGGCGGGGCGCGACCGGGCCGAGAGCACCAGCAGCGAGGGCCGGTCGGCGGCCGGCTCCGCCGTCGTCTCCGCGGCGCGTGGTGCCTCCGTGAGCACCACATGGGCGTTGGTGCCGCCGAAGCCGAAAGCGCTCAGCCCGGCGATCCTGGGCCCCTCGCTGTGCCAGGCCGCCGACTCGGTGGGGATCTCCAGCGGCAGCTCGTCCCACGCGATGTGCGGGCTCGGCTCGTCGAGGTGCAGGTGCGCCGGGATCTCGCCGTGGTGCAGCGCCAGCGCGACCTTGATCAGCCCGGCCACGCCGGCCGCCGCCTCCAGGTGCCCCAGGTTGGTCTTCACCGAGCCGACGCGCAGCGCCGCCGCCCGGGCGCCGTCGCTCGGGCGCATCACCTCCATCAGCGCGTCGATCTCGATCGGGTCGCCGAGCGCGGTCCCGGTGCCGTGCGCCTCGACGTAGCTCACCGAGCCGGCCTCGGTCCGCGCGTCGCGCAGCGCCTCGCGGATCACGCGCTGCTGCGCCTGCCCGTTGGGGACCGTGAGGCCGGCGCTGCGGCCGTCCTGGTTGACGGCCGAGCCGCGCAGCACGGCCCAGACGTGGTCGCCGTCGGCCTCCGCGTCCCGCAGCCGCTTCAGGATCACCACGCCCGCCCCCTCGCCGCGCGCGTAGCCGTCGGCGGCCGCGTCGAAGGTCCTGCACCGGCCGTCGGAGGAGAGCGCGCCGAGGTTGGCCAGGCTGGCGGTGGTGGTCGGCGAGAGCATCAGGTTCACGCCGGCCACGATCGACAGGTCGGACTCGCCGGCACGCAGGCTGCGGATGGCGAGGTGGGTGGTGACGAGCGACGAGGAGCAGGCGGTGTCGACCGCCATGCTCGGGCCCTGGGCGCCGAGGAAGTAGGAGAGGCGGCCGGCCGCGACGCTGAACGTGTTGCCGGTCGCGTGGTAGGCGTCGGCCTCCGACGTCGGGTCGGCGGAGAGCAGTTGCAGGTAGTCGAGGGTGGTCATGCCGACGAACACCGAGGCCGTCGAGCCTTCGAGGTCCGTCGCCCGGTACCCGGCGTCCTCCAGCGCCTCCCAGGCCACCTCCAGCATCAGCCGCTGCTGCGGGTCCATGCCGCGGGCCTCGCGCGGGGTGATGCCGAACGCCTCGGCGTCGAACGCGTCGACCGGCACGTCGAGGAAGCCGCCGCGGAAGCCGTCGAGCGCGGGGCCCGAGGTGGCGTCGCGGTAGCCGTCCCAGCGGCCGGCCGGCACGGTCGAGGTGGTGTCCAGGCCCTCCCGCAGCACCCGCCAGTACCCGTCGAGGTCGTTGGCGCCGCCGGGGAACCGGCAGGCCATGCCGATGATCGCGATCGGCTCTGCGGCGTCCGTGGCCTCGGCGGTGTCGGCGGGCGGGGCCGGCGTGGGCTCGGCCGCCACGCCCGGCGCGGTGCTCGTCTCCGGCGCTTCCGCGGGGGCCGCGCCCATGTCGGCCAGGTAGCGGGCGAGCCGCTTGATCGTCGGATGCTCGAACACGGCCGTGGTGGGCACCCGCCGGCCGAGGTCGCGCTCGAAGCGCGCCCGCAGCTTCACGACCATGGCCGAGGTCAGGCCCAGGTCGAACAGGCCGGAGTCGGCGTCGAGTTCGTCGCCCTCGCCCAGCTCCATCACGTCCGCGAGCCCGCCGCGCAGGTAGGCCACCAGGGCGGCGACCCGCCGTGCGTCGTCCCGCTCGTCCCGTCTGCCGCGTTCCTGGAGCGCGGGACGGTCGGGCGCGGGCGGCGGCGTGCCGGCCGGCTCGGGGGCGGGCCCGGCCGCCGGCCGCCCGGCCGTCACCGCGTCGGCCAACTCGGGCCAGTACGCCTGCCGCTGGAACGGATAGCCGGGCAGCAGCGGCGAAGGACCGGCCGGCCGGGGCCCGTTGACCCTGGCCCAGTCGATGTCCACGCCGGCCGCCCACACCCGGCCCGCCGACTCCAGCAGCCCGCGCGGCACGCCGCCCTCGATCACCACCGAGGGCGCGCACACCGGCGCCCGCTCCCCGGCCACGCTGAGGAACAGTGGGAGCAGCCCGCCGGGGCCGAGTTCGATCACCACGCCGATCCGGCGGTCGAGCATCGTCCGCATGGCCTGGGAGAACCGCACCGGACGGCGCGTGTGCCGCACCCAGTAGTCGACGGTGGCGACCTCAGGACCGGCGAGCTCGCCGGTGGAGTCGGAGACGAACTCGGTCGTCGGCCGCTGGAGCGTCACCTGTTCGAAGGCGGCGCCGAGCGGCCCGAGCACGGGCTCCATCAGCGGCCCGTGCGAGGCGTACGAGACCCGCAGCCGCACGCTGCGCACCTCGCGCTCCGCCATCTCGTCGAGCAGCGCGAGCACGGCCCTGGTCGGCCCGGAAACCACGGTCTCCCGGGGCCCGTTGTAGGAGGCGATCACCACCTCGCCGCTGCGGATCACCTCGACGTCGGCCAGCTCCTCGGCCGCGCAGAACACGGCGGCCATCGCGCCGACCGGCGGCAGATCGCCCATCAGCCGGGCCCTGGCGCAGATCAGCCGGATGCCGTCCTCCAGCGAGAACACCCCGGCCAGTACCGCGGCGGCGTAGGCACCGGCGCTGTGCCCGAGCACCATGGCGGGCCGCACGCCGATCGACCGCCACCAGCGGCCGAGCGCCACGGCGACGGTGAAGAGCGCCGGCTGCACCACCGCCGTGTCCGCGAGGGCCGCGGCCGACTCGTCGCTGTCGTCGAGCAGCACCGAGAGCGGCAACCCGGTCACCGGGCCGACCGACTTGGCGACCTCGTCGACGACCTCGGTCACCTCGGGCACCGTGCCGTACAACCCGGCGAGCGCGCCGGCGAGCCGTGGACCCTGGCCGGGGACGACGAAGCCGACGCGCGGCGCGCCGCCCGTGCCCCGCCGGCCCCGGACGACGCCGGGCGCGGTGAACCCTTCGGCCACCACCCGGAGTTGCTCCTCGGCCTCGGCCAGGGTCCCGGCGACCACGGCGGCCCGGTCGGGGAGGTCGGCGCGGCCGGTGCCGGCGGCCCAGGCCAGCTGGCCGAGGTCGACCGCGGCCTCCCGGGTCCAGTCGGCCAGCCGTCCCGCGCCCGCCTCCACCGCGGCCGATCCGCGGCCGCTCACCTTGAGTAGCACCGGCCAGGACGGACGCGCCGGCTCCGGCTCCGGCTCCGGTTCGGCCGACGTCCGGTGCGGGGGTGGGGACTCCAGCACCACGTGGGCGTTGGTGCCGCCGAAGCCGAAGGAGGAGACGCCGGCGACCCGGCGCGCCCCGGGCCACGGCGTGGGCTCGGTCGGCACCGTCACCGGCAGCTCGTCCCAGGGGATGTACGGATTGGGCCTGGTGAGGTGCGGGTGCGGCGGCACGACGCCCCGCTCCACGGTCAGCACGGCCTTGATCAGCCCCGCGATGCCCGCTCCCGCCTCCAGGTGGCCGATGTTGGTCTTCACCGAGCCGAGCGCGACGGGCCCGGTGCCGGCCTCGGCGCGGCCGACCCCGAGGACGCCGGCGAGCGCCCTGACCTCGATCGGGTCGCCGAGCGCGGTCCCGGTGCCGTGCGTCTCGACGTAGCCGACGTCGGCCGGGCGCACCCCGCCGACCGCCAACGCCCGCCGGATCACGTCCTCCTGGGCGCTGCCGCGCGGCGCCGTCAGCCCGTTGCTGCGGCCGTCCTGGTTGGTGGCGGTGCCCCGGATCACCGACCAGATCCGCTGCCCGGCCTCCCGGGCGGCGTCGACCCGGCGCAGCACGACCACGCCGCAGCCCTCGCCGCGCACATAGCCGTCGGCCGCCGCGTCGAACGTCTTGCAGCGGCCGTCGGGGGAGAGGAACCGGCCCTGCGAGAGCGCGACGGTCGTCCCGGGGGAGAGCATCAGGTTCACGCCGGCCACCAGCGCGGTGTCGCACTCGCCCGACCGCAGCGCCTGGCAGGCCAGATGGACCGCGACCAGCGAAGAGGAGCAGGCCGTGTCCACCACCAGGCTCGGGCCCTCCAACCCCAGCACGAACGACAGCCGGTTGGCCGCCATGTTCTGCGCGGAGCCGGTGGCGAAGTAGGCGTCGACGGCCGACGCGCCCCCGGAGGCGATCCGCAGCCGTTCGAAGTCGCTGCCGCCCATGCCGACGAACACGCCGGTGCGCGAGCCGCGCAGCGAGTCGGGGGCGATGCCCGCGTGCTCCAACGCCTCCCAGGCCACCTCGAGCACGAACCGGTGCTGCGGGTCGACGCCCACCGCCTCCTCGGCCGGCACGCCGAACAGAGCGGCGTCGAACTCCCGTACCCCCCGCACGAATCCGCCGTGCCGGGAGTAGCTGCGCCCGGCGGCCTCCGGGTCGGGGTCGAAGAAGCCGTCCAGGCCCCAGCGGTCCGCCGGCACCTCCACCACGCCGGAACGCCCGGACACCAACAGGTCCCAGAACGCCTCCACGTCGACGGCGCCGCCGGGAAGGCGACAGCCCATGCCCACCACGGCGACCGAGTCGACGGGGGGCGCGTTCTCCTGCGAAAGACTCATACCTCCACCTGAGGGAAATCGGGTCGCGTTCGGGTGCCGACCACCGGCGGACGTCCGCGGTGGGACGTCGGGCGTCACGACGACGGGACGTGGGAGGGCGGGGACGTCACCAGGTCACCGGCAGGCTCACGAGGCCGCCGGTCCAGTGGTCCTCGTTGCAGCGCAACTCCTCGAAGGGCACGGCGAGTTCGAGCGTGGGGAAGTGCTCGAACAGCAGCCGGAACACGGTCCGCAGCTCCGTTCTGGCCAGCGCGGACCCGACACAGAAGTGCAGGCCGTGGCCGAAACCGACGTGCGGGAACTCCGACTTGCGGAAGATGTCGAAGCGGTCGGGAGCGGGGAACACGCTCTCGTCCATGTTGGCGACGCTCGGCGAGAGGAGCACGGCCTCGCCGGCCCGGATCGTGACCCCCGCCACCTCGATGTCGGCCCTGGCGTAGCGCGGGAACAGGTCCTCCACCGGGATGCTCACCCGCAGGATCTCCTCGACGGCCACCTCGACCAGCGAGGGATCCGCCTGGAGCACCTTGCGCTGCGTCGGGTTCCGCAGCAGCAGGAGCGTGCCGTAGTCGATCCTGGAGACGGTCGTCTCGTGCCCGCCGAACAGCAGATGGACGCCGATGTCCGCGATCTCGTCGTCGGTGAGCAGGTCGTGGCCGGTCGCCGCGGCGACCAGATCGGTGAGCAGGTCGTCGCCCGCGTTCTTCCGCTTCTCGGTGACCAGGCCCCGCATGTAGTGGTGCATCTCCATCGCCGACTGGACGGCGCCCGCCTGGTCGACGAGGCTGGAGAACCGCCACGACCATTCGCGGATCCGATCCCGGTCGCTCACCGGAACACCGAGCAACTCGCAGATCACCACGATGGGCAGCGGAAACGACAGGTGTTCGTGGAGATCGACCGGCGGCGTGAGCTCGGCCATTCGGTCGAGGGTGTTCGTGGCGAGTTCCGTGACGTGGTCGGCGATCAGCCGCATGCGCCGCGCGGAGAACGCCGGGGCCAACACCCGGCGGTGCAGCCGGTGCAGCTCTGGCTCGGTGTCGAAATCACCCTCCGGGCCGCCGAACATCATGGAGTCACGAATACGCGGCGCGTTCTCCGGATCCGGGTGCGAACGCCCGAGACGGTCGTCGGCGAACAACTGCTTGGCCGTGTGATAACGCGTTGCCAGCCAGGCGAAATCCCCCGCGGGCGTGCGGACTCTGACCAGTGGTCCGCGCTCCCGGAGAATCCGATACTCGGGAGCGATTTCCAGTACGTTGGATCGGGAGAACGGTAGTTGGGGAATATCCGTGTCCACCGTCATACGATTCACCTTCCTCTGCGTTCCGGGGTGGTCGTCCCCACAGGCGGACGAGACGACGGCGGTCGTCCGCGGGGCGGTCGGGTCACGGGAGACGGGAGCGACGCACGCGTCGGGCGAGGACAGCCGGCAGGCGCGGGCCAACGGCCCGTGCCGCGCCCCGAGTCGTCGGTCCTGGAGCGCTCCCCCCCTCGATGGCGTGGGCCCGCGGAGACCAGCCGCGTCGCTGGTCGCCGCTCCGGCGCCGGGTCTGGCGGGAAAACGGCGCCGCATTTCCATCCTGCCGACCGGGCCGGCGGGAGCAACCCCTAGCCGGCCCCTGCACGGCGAGTAGGGGCGCCAACGAAAAGCTAGGGGATTTGCGCGCGCACTCCGATCGCTAGCATCGAGCGCGTACGAAGCGCCCCGAAACCGTAACCCGAAAACGTTGGAAGGGCCCCGTCAATGACCCGGATCCTCCTGGTGGCCATGCCCATCACCAGCCATGTCGCCCCCGCGCTCCCGATCGCCAGAGAACTGGTCGCCAAAGGGCACGAGGTCCTTTGGCGGTGTGGCCGGAAGTTCGAGAAGCAGATTGTGGCGACCGGCGCCGCCTTCCGACCCGTCGCCCCGCACCTCGACTTCGACGAGGAGTCCGCGGCCCTGCGGACCCTCGACGACCGAAAACCCGGAATACCAGGGTTCAAGAAGGTCGTCCTTCCCCTGTTCGTCGAATCCCTGCCGGGCCATGTGGCCGATATCGAGCCGGCCTTCGACGCCTTCCGGCCGGAGATCGTGTTCTCGGACCACAGCGTGCTGGCCGCCCCGGTGGTGGCCGGACGGCGAGGCGTCAGGACCGTGCTGTACGTGGGCGGCCCGCTGCCCGTCTCCGGGCGGGGCGCCCCGCAGCCGGGCGCCGGCCTGCTCCCCGCGACCTCGCCGCTCGGCCGGCTCCGCGACCTGGGCCTGCGCTGTCTTGTGCGGCACGCCCTGTTCCGGGACGTGCAACGCGCCCTGCGCCGGGCGGCCGCCGACCTCGGGATGCCGAGGCCCGACCGGTTCTTCACGGACTGGGTGGTCCAGTTCGCCGACCGCTATCTGGTGCTCACCGTCCCGGAGTTCGAGTACCCGCGCGACGACCTGCCGCCGGTCGTCGAGTTCGTCGGCCCGACGCCGCCGGAACCACCGGCCGGCTGGACGCCGCCACCCTGGTGGCCGGACGTCGAGCGGGCGCGCGCGGCCGGCGTCCCGGTGGTGCTGGTGACCCAGGGCGCCCCCACCGCCGACCCGGCGCAGCTGGTCGTCCCCGCCGCCACCGCGCTCGCCGACGAGGACGTGCTGGTGGTGGCGGCCACCGGGGACCACGACCCCGAGGACGTGCTGCCAGCCGACCGGCGGCCGGCCAACCTGCTGCTGGCCCGGCTCCTGCCGCCCACCGAACTGCTGCCGGCGACCGACCTGGTGGTGACCAACGGCGGATACGACAGCGTCCAACTGGCGCTCGCCCACGGGGTGCCGCTGGTGACGGCCGGCGTCAGCGACAACCGGCTGGAGTCCAACAACCGGGTCCGCTGGTCGGGCGCCGGCGTCTTCCTGCGCACCTGGAAACCGGAGCCTGGCCCGCTCCGCGCCGCCGTCACCGAGGTGCTGCGCGAACCCCGCTACCGCGCCGCCGCCACCAGGCTGCGGGAGGCGTACGCGCGCCACCCGGGGGCGCCGCGCGCCGCCGAGGCCATCCTCGAGGTCGCGGAGGCGAGGGCGACATGACAGGCGGCTGGCTGATCACCGGAGCCGGCGGCATGCTCGGGCGGGACGTCGTCGCCCGCCTCGCCGCCGAGGGACGCGACGCCACCGGGCTCGACCGGCGGGCCCTCGACATCACCGACCGCGCCGCGGTCCACGCCGCGCTGCGCCGGCACCGGCCGGCCGTCGTCGTCAACTGCGCCGCCTGGACCGCGGTGGACGACGCCGAACGCCACGAGCCGGCGGCCGCGCGGATCAACGCCGAGGGCCCGCGCCACCTCGCCGAGGCGTGCCGCGCGCACGGAGCGGTGCTGCTCCACCCCTCGACCGACTACGTGTTCGCGGGCGACGCCACCGCCCCCTACGCCGAGGACGCCCCGCCCGCGCCGCGCGGCGCCTACGGCCGCACCAAGCTCGCCGGCGAGCTCGCCGTCCTGGAGACGCTGCCGGACACCGGGTTCGTGGTCCGCACGGCCTGGCTCTACGGGGCGGGCGGCGGCAACTTCGTCCGGACCATGATCGGCCTCGAGGCGTCGAGGGAGACCCTCGACGTGGTCGACGACCAGCGCGGCCAGCCCACCTGGACCGTGGACCTCGCCGACCGCCTGACCCGGCTCGGGGACGCCGCCCTCGCCGGCACGGCGCCCGCCGGCGTCTACCACGGCACCAGCGCGGGCGAGACCACCTGGTACGACTTCGCCAGGGAGATCTTCCGGCTGCTCGGCGCCGCGCCCGACCGGGTCAGGCCCACCACCAGCGCCGCCCACGCCCGCCCGGCGCCGCGGCCCGCCTACAGCGTGCTCGGACACGCCCGCTGGCGCGCCGCCCGGATCGAGGCGATCCGCCCCTGGCGGGAGGCGCTCGCCGCCGCCTTCCCCGCCCTGCTCGGAACCACGACGAGGCCAGGACCACCCGCGAGCCGAGGAGGACGAGAACCATGCGACCGCTGACCATCGAGGGCGCCTGGGCGACCCGACCACGGGTCTTCCCCGACGACCGCGGCTCGTTCCACGAGTGGTTCAGGGGCCCCGACTTCCGCGGGGCGACCGGCCACGACCTCGGCCTGGCCCAGGCCAACTGCTCGGTCTCCCGCCGCGGCACGCTGCGCGGCGTCCACTTCGCCGACGTGCCGCCCGGCCAGGCCAAGTACGTCACCTGCGTGCGCGGCGCCGTGCTCGACGTCGTCGTCGACGTCAGGACCGGCTCCCCGACCTTCGGACACTGGGAGGCGGTCAGGCTCGACGACCTGACCAGGGACGCGGTCTTCCTCTCCGAGGGGCTCGGCCACGCCTTCCTCGCCCTCACCGACGACGCCACCGTCGTCTACCTGTGCTCCGAGGGCTACGCGCCGCGCCGCGAACACGGCATCCACCCGCTCGACCCCGGGCTCGGCATCGCCTGGCCCGACGACGTCGAACCGCTGCTCTCCCCGAAGGACGCCGCCGCCCCCTCGCTCGCGGAGGCGGAACGGCGGGGGCTGCTGCCCGAGTACGGGCGGTGCGCCGCGTTCCGGCGGAGCCTCAGCGACCGTTGACGCCGGCCGGGGCCCGCCGGCTACAACTCGTCGACCACCACGTCGAGACGGCCGGGCCCCTGGGGCTCCACCAGGTAGCCGAGGTCGCGCAGCGCCTCCGCCAGCCGGCGGGGGGCCCGCGGCAGCGCCCCGGCCGTCAACAGGTCGCGCAGCAGCCGACCCTTGGTGGCCTTGTTGAAGTGACTGACTACGGACCGCCGTTCGACGCCGTCCACGATCCGCGACTGCAACACCCGCACCGTCACCGTGCGCGCCGCCAACTCGCCGGTCGGCCGCCACATCGCCGCGTACGCGGACGACCGCAGGTCGAGCACCGGACCGCCGCCCGCCTCGGCGGGCAGCGCCGCCGCCAGCGGCTCGCGCCAGTGCGCGGCGAGCGCCCCGATCCCCGGCAGCCGCACCCCGCCCGAGCAGCGGTAGGCGGGGATCCGGTCGGTGATCCGCACCGCGCCCCACAGCCCCGAGAACACCAGCAGCGAGGCGCGCGCCCGCCGCCTGGCCGCCGCGTCCAACGAGGCCAGGCCGAGCGCGTCGTACAACACCCCCGTGTAGAGCTCACCGGCCGGCCGCGCAGGCGCGCTCCGCAGCGCCGCGTTGCGCCCCACCTCGGCCCGCTGCCGCTCGGTGAGGCCCAGCACCTCGCGCGCCTTCACCTCGTCGCCCGCGCACAGCTCGACCAACTCCGTCAGCACCGCGTCCCGCGCCTCGGCGAGCGCCGGCAACGACAGCGAACCCGGATCCAGCGGCGCCCCCGCGCCGTCCCCGGCCTTGCCCTCGGAGGGCGGCAGCAGCACGAGCATCGGCCCAGCGTACCCGGCGGCGCGGGTAGGATGGCCGGCACGGCGGACGAGCCGGCCGGGCGGTCGCGGCGGGATCCCAACGGATCTCGTCGAGGAACGTCCGGGCTCCACAGGGCAGGGTGGTAGGTAACGCCTACCTGGGGCGACCCACGGGAAAGTGCCACAGAAAGCAAACCGCCTGGGCCGCGCGAGCGGCACCCGGTAAGGGTGAAACGGTGGTGTAAGAGACCACCAGCGCCCAGGGTGACCTGGGCGGCTCGGTAAACCCCACCCGGAGCAAGGTCAAGAGGGAGCACGGCGTGCTCCTGCGCGGACGACCGAGGGCTGCCCGCCCGAGTCCGCGGGTAGACCGCTTGAGGCCGGTGGCGACACCGGCCCCAGATGGATGACCGCCTCCCCGCGGGCCGCGAGGCCCACGGGAGACAGAACCCGGCGTACAGGCCGACTCGTCCGTCGCCCCTGTGTTTCCGCAGGTCAGAGGGGTTCTTTGGGGGCGATTCCGGGCGCCGGGTCGAATCGGGGGCGTTTTTGCGGCCCGCTGAGGCTGGCCTGGCCCTCGGAAGGAGTCCTCGCCTGCGGTCTTCAGCCTTCTGGGCGATGCCTCTCGGGCAGCGCGGCCCCGGCACGAGGTTCGAGACCAGATCCCGGATAGCTGGGACTAGTTGCCGTGCGCTGCGTGGACGTGGTGGCGACGAGCCTGGGGCGGAGGGCGGGAGTGTCGGCGCGCGGTCCCAGCCGGTGCGGACAAAGTGGCGTGTACGCCGTGCGGGAGAAGTTTCGTCTCTTTTTGTCCGCCTGCGGTCCTCCTGAGTGTCTCCGGGATCGGGGTGCTTGGCGATCATTTGCTCGCTGGAGCAGGTGGCTGGGTGAGGTGGGCGCGGTCTTTGTGGACGGGAGTGGTTCGTCGCGTCGTGCGCCCGCATGGCATCGCGTCGACTGTGCGATGTGGTTGAGACCTTGGCGGGTCAGGCGGCAGTCGTGGCGAGTTGCGGAAGGACGGACGTGGGGCCGGTCGCGAGGTAGCCGCGTCCGCGCGCCGAACGGCTCTCTGTCACAGGAGTCGCGGGGGCACGCCCGCTCTGCCGTGGAACCGACAACCCCATGCGGTGGTTCGCGGACGCCTCAGATCTCGTGACGATCGCGGCCCAGCGCGTCTGCGCGGTGCGCTCGATGGCAGCCCATGCGTTGGGTCTGGACCATCGCCGGTCTCCCCGGGTACGACGGTTCAGACCCCTGCCCGGTTGAGGCGTGCGATAAGGCTGGGTTTTCGGGCGTGCGTTTGTCGTAAGGCCGTGCTGCGCCGGATGAAGGAGCCATGATGGCCGTCGCGTTCGGCAAGTGCCTTCAGATCGGTGAGCAGCGCGACGGCGGTGTCGTACTCGCCGGGCTTCCGGGTGGCGATCATCTCGTCTATGCGCGACCACGCGGCGTCCTCGTCACCGGCCAACTCGTTCAACCGACGTTCCCGGGCGAAGGCACGTGCCTTCTCGCGGCGGGCTTCCTCGGCGGCGCGCTCGGCAGCCGCCTGGTGCTCACGGCCGGCCCGCCGTTGGGCTGTGGCGTTGAGGAGCTCTCCCACGGTCCGGCGCGATGGGACGGGGACGCTCGTGGCATGTTCGTCGCGGTATCGATGGAGCATCTCCATCCGCACGGCCACGGCGTCATCCTCGACGACCCTCAGGAGGAGGCGGTTCTTCTCCGCGAGAGGAAGACCAGTCACCCAGGCGGCGAGTTGGCCGGGATCATCAGAGGTCTCGTCGAGCGGCGGGCTTGCCTGTGCCGCGATCGAGAGCAGGCAGTCGTCGAGCCGCAGGAAGTCGGCCAGCGATCGCTGCGCCGCAGTGAGCGTGGCCAGTCCAGGCGGCACGGGCGGCTCAAGGTCGTCGTCCACGTCAAGGTCGAACGCGTCCTCGTCCCGCACCCAGACGCCGTATCCGGCCAGCCAGGCAAGATAGAGCGGTCGGAGATCGCCTGCCGCGAGCTCGGTACGGACCCCGACCACGGCCGACAGCGTCGTCTCAGCCGTCTCGTCCCACTCCCCGGACTCGTCCTCGCTGGTCAGATCGAGCAGGAGGAAATCGCCCGCGGTCCAGGCGACCGCCTGGTCGACCACGCAGTAGTCCTCGGCGACATTGATGTCGAGAAGACGGCGCGGCAGGCGGAACATGACCCGGCGCGTGCCCCAGTTGGTCACATATAGGTGCGCGTCGTAGTACCGCTCCATCATCCGGTTCGGATCGCCCCGGAAGTTGCCCCACTCGTACTCGTTGACGAAGCTGGTGGCGGTGATCCGCGCGCGGGTGGACAGCGAACGCACCTCGTCCCGCTGGCGATCGTTGAGCGGCCGGTCGACGGCGAGGAACTCGTAGTACTGGTACTCGCTCATCGCTCATCTCCGCTGATCGGCGCGGGCGAAGGGCTCCGCCCGAAAAGCTGAGTCATCTCCCATGTGGAAGAAGAAGTGCCCCTTGAGCGTCGTGTCATCGATGAGGACGGCCCAGCCGCGCCCGACGACCTGGTCGCCTTCGTCCTCGCCTTCCCAGCTGAACTCCACGCGGTTCCGGCCGTCGCGTTCGGCAGTCCGGCAGTCCATCCAGCCACGAACGGCGATGAAGCCGAACTGGCCGGTCCCGTCATCGGCGAACTCGATGAAGCCTGGACCGACGAGGTCAATGGCATCGCGGTCCCACACGTCCATCTCGACGATCCGCCACCGACCGATCAGGGGCACCGCAGGGTCCTCCACTCTTGTGGCCATGCGGTGCCACTGTAGCCGTGATCCCCATCACCAGCGTCACCGCAGTGCAGTGGAAGAACGCCAGCTTCATCGCCGGGTTCATCCAGCTCACCATCAGCGGCGGCAGCGACTTCCGCGCACGCTCAGGCAAGAGCCGCCGTGACGCGCTCCTCGACGAGTACTCGGTGACCTTTCAGGCAAAGCGACAGGCCGCCTTCGAGCAGGTCCGCGACGCTATCCAGCAGGCCATCACCGCCCAGCACGCACCACAGCCCACCGCCCACCCCACCCCACCCACTGCCGCTCCCTCGATCGCCGATGAACTCACCAAGCTGGCCGCTCTCCGCGACCAAGGTGTCCTCACCGACCAGGACTTCGAGCCCTGCAAAGAACCGACTGCTTGGCGCGTAGCCACCGTGGCAGTGGTCCCGCGAAGGCGGGGGTGAATCGTGCTCAGTGTTCTGGCACACGGGCCGCCAGGGGCGCCGGCGGCGGGGTGATGTGTTCACTTGGGTAAGGCGACAGGGGCTGATGCGGGTGCACAGGGTAGTCGGCGTGGTTGAGTCGGCCGACCGGTTCCGGCGAGGGAGGGTTCCTGGCTAGAGGTTGTTTTCCATCGTGAATGGCCTCCGGAGGGGGGAAGGGGTTGTCGCTGATGGGGGTGAAACGTCTTGTCTCGATCCGTGGATCAAGAAGATTCAAATCGATGACGAGTTCGATGGGTGATCTGGCTTCTGGCAGGCCCAGGTCCGAGGCGCACCGGGCTTCCGTACGGGGCATGGGCAGGGCGGATGCCAACACGGCTCAGTTGAGGTGGAGATGGCCGGACTCATGGGCAGGAGCAGGAGCAGGTGGCCACCGAGGTCCTGCGGGGCGTCCGGCGACGCTTCGTTCGGCGGCGACACCACCATGGAGGTGGCTACCTTCCTCAGCCGGTTCGCCCGCACGGTCACCATTGTGTGCCATGGGACCCCTGCGCGTTTATGAGGCCATGCAGGAGCGTGCCTTCGCCGACCTCGAGATCGCGTTCCTCTGCGACAGCAAGGTCGCCGATATCCAGGGCGGCTAGGAGGGAGCCCGTGGCCGGCGGCCGCTGGACCAGGGGCAGCGACGCGCGAGATTCTGTCTGCGGGGTCCGCCATGCGAGACACCGCCCTGGGGCCATTGCCCGGGCCAGGCACCCCGCGTACGGTACCGGCGTGGTGCCGAACCAGATCCTCACCGCTCGCCCGCACGTCGACTTCGGACGGCTGGCGAGTGCTCTCTGTCGCCCCGCGCCACGAGGCTGACGCCCGCGCCCGGGGACCACTCGTCGTCCCGGAGCCCCGTCGTCCAGGGCCTCCTGCCGTGCCCTCTTCAGCCGCCACGGCGTCGTGCCTGCCGACGGCACCCCGCCGCGCACCGTGAAGGATCTCGCGATGTCACACACCCCCCCTGCCCACGAGACGCTCCTGATGAGGCACCAGGAGCCGATGTCCCGCTGTGCGCCCGGGCGCGAGCCGGTGACGCTCGCACCTACCGCCGCCACCCTGCGGGCGGTCGCCGACAGTCGTGTCGCCAAGCGGCTCCTGTCCCTGCCCGGTGGCCGCTTCCTGATGGGCGCCGACGATGGGATCGGCCACCCGGGGGACGGCGAAGGCCCGGTCCGCGAGGTCGGCTTGAGCCCGTTCCGGATCGCGCCGACCACCGTCACCAACGCGCAGTTCGCGACCTTCGTGAAGGCCACCGGGTACGTCACCGACGCTGAGCGTTTCGGGTTCTCCTATGTCTTCGAGGGCTTCCTGCCCCGGGAGGTGCGCGCCGCGTCCCCGCGGGTGCCGGGAACTCCCTGGTGGCGGGGCGTTCAGCGGGCCACCTGGCGGTACCCGGAGGGTCCTGGTTCCTCGATCGACTCGTGCCAGAACCACCCCGTCGTGCACGTCTCCTGGAACGACGCGGTCGCCTTCTGCGCCTGGTCGGGGACCAGGTTGCCGACGGAGGCCGAGTGGGAGTACGCGGCCCGCGGCGGCCTGGAGCGGAAGCGCTATCCGTGGGGCGACGAACTCGCCCCGGACGGCCGGCATCTGTGCAACATCTGGCGCGGCACCTTCCCCACCGTCAACACCGCCGAGGACGGCCACCGTTCCACGGCGCCCGTGAAAGCGTTCCGCCCGAACGGCTTCGGCCTCTACAACACGGTGGGCAACGTGTGGGAGTGGACGGCGGACTGGTTCAGCCGCGACTTCCACCTCACCGGCCCACGCGCGGATCCCACAGGCCCGCCGGAGGGGCTGGCCCGTGCCATGCGGGGCGGCTCGTACCTGTGCCACGACTCCTACTGCAAGCGCTACCGGGTCGCGGCCCGGTCCTCCAACACCCCCGACAGCTCCGCGGGCAACATCGGCTTCCGCGTCGCCGCGTGAGCCTGGACGCTGCGTGAGCCTGAACGAGAGGTTCCGATCCCGTGAACACGCATCCGTCCCGCAGAAGTCTTCTCACCGCCTCCGCCGCGGGTGCCGTCGCCGTCGGCATGGGCGTCGCCCCGGCCGCGCGGGCGACCGACGCCGAGCGGCCCAACATCCTGTGGCTGGTCAGCGAGGACAACAACCCCTTCCTCGGCGCGTACGGCGACGAACAGGCCGTCACCCCGACCATCGACGCGCTCGCGGCGGAGGGCGTCCGCTACGAGAACTCCTTCTCCACCTACCCGGTGTGCGCGCCCACCCGCTTCTCCCTCATCACCGGCATGTCCCCCGCGACCTTCGGCCCGGCCCACCACATGCGCGCCTCGGGCCGGCTCCCCGACTGGCTGACGGGCTTCCCGACCCACCTCAGGGAGGCCGGCTACTACACGTCGAACAACAACAAGACCGACTACAACGCCGAGTTCGACCTCGCCGAACTGTGGGACGCGAACGGCCCCACCGCCTCCTGGACCGGGCGCGCCCCCGGCCAGCCGTTCTTCTCCGTCGTCAACCTGATGGTCACGCACGAGTCGTCGCTGTGGACCACCGAGCCGAGCGGCGTGCACGACCCGGCCGACGTCACCGTGCCCGCCTACCTCCCGGACACGGCGAACATCCGCGCCGACCGCGCCCACTACTTCGACAACATCACCCGGCTCGACGGCCAACTCGCCTCACTGCTGGCCACCCTGGAATCCTCAGGACTCGCCGAGGACACCATCGTCTTCCACTACTCGGACAACGGCGGCGTCCTCCCACGCTCCAAGCGGTACGCCTACGACAGCGGCCTTCGCACCGCTCTCGTCGTGAGGTTCCCGGAACGCTGGCGGCATCTGGCGCCGGCCCCGCCCGGCTCTGTGGTCGACTCCCCGGTCACCTCGCTCGACTACGCGCCAACCGTCCTCGACCTGGCCGGAGTCGACGTGCCCGCGTACCTGGAGGGCACCTCGCTCCTGAAGGCCCACCGCCGTCCCCGGTACGCCTTCGGCTCCCGCGACCGGATGGACGATCGCTACGACTTCGTCCGCACCGTCCGGGACACCCGCTACCGGTACGTCCGCAACTACGCCCCGCACCGCATCCCCAACCAGCACGTCGCCTACATGTTCCAGCAGCCCGGCTACCTGGACTGGGAACGGGCACACCTGGCCGGCACGCTGACAGAGGTCCAGGAACGCTGGTGGGGCGAGAAACCCGCCGAGGAACTGTACGACCTGCACACCGACCCCGACGAGGTGCGCGACCTCGCCGACGACCCGCGGTACGCGGCCGTGCGCGAGCGGCTGTCCCGGGCGTTGGACGAGCACCTCCTGGCGATCCACGACAACGGATTCATCCCGGAGGGCTCGGCGGCCGAGGGGCACGCCGCCTCCCGGGTCCCCGGCTCCTTCCCGATCCGCCGCGTCAAGCGGCTCGCCGATCTCGCCATCCGCCGCGAGAAGGCACACATCGCCACCTTCCTGCACGCCCTCACCGAGGCCAACGAGGTGATCAGGTACTGGGGCGTCCAGGGCCTGCTCATGCTCCACACCCCCGCCGCCCGCGACCTGAGACGCAGGCACGTCCCCGAAGCGCTGGAACGGACCCTCGCCGACCCCGACGAGACCCCGCGCGTGAAGATCCCGGCAGCGGAACTCCTCGCCCGCCTCGACCACCCGGACAACGCGATCCGCTACCTGTCGGACACCCTCACCACGAGCACCGACGCCCGCACGCGACTCCAGGCCGTGAACGCGCTCACGTACCTCCCGGCCGAGTACGCGAAGGACGCGCTGGGCGCTCTCGACATCGCGATCACCGCGGACGACGAGTACGTTCCCAGGGCGGCGAGATACCTACGCCTCGTCCTGCGCGGCGAGTACGCGCCGACCCCCGAAATCCAACAGGAGATCATCACCGGCTAGGTATCGGTCCCGGACGACTACCGGTGCCGGCTCACGGCTCGCCTCGGCGGACGGCACGGCGAGCGGGGGAAGCGCCCGTCGTGGACGAGCTCTTGTCCGTCCAGTCGCACGTCGTGTGCGACGCCGACGTAGCAGAGCCGGGTCGATGAGGGGGACCCGCAGTGCGTTCGCGGGGAGACCGAGCGGAATCTCGGTGCAGCCGGCGATCACGGCCTGTGCGCCCTGTTCGATGAGGCGCTGTGCGGCCCGGGAGAGGAGTGCGGTCGTCCTGCCGTCGAGGGCGCCGGACTTCACCGCTCGGATCGCGGTCATGACCTCGTGGTCCTGGCTGGCGCCGTCGGGCAGGACGAGCCCGATCCGCACCGCCCCATCGACGGGCGCAGCATTCTGCCGGCCCTCACGACCGGCCGGCGGGTGGACCGCGGCGACATCTTCTCCTACGACGACCAGCGAACGCCGTTGGTGGGCAACTGCAACGCCGTGCGCCGCGGCGACTGGAAGCTGCATGTGCGCCGGGCACCGGGGCCCTGCTTCACGGGCCGCGCGTTCTCACCCACGGAGGAGCTTCCGCAGTTGTTCGATCTCGCCCTCGACCCGGGGGAGAACTACGACCTCTCCCAGCGCCACCCCGAACTCGTCGAGGGGCTCAGCGCCCGCATCGCCGAGTTCGACGCCGCCCTGCGAGCGGACCTCGCCGAGCGCTACGGCACCTCGTGACCCACCGCGCCGAGATCGTGCCCTACGGCGCCCCCGTCGGCGTCCGTCGGGCGATGACGTCGCGGTACCAGTCGAACGAGGCCTTGGGCGTGCGGGCGAGGGTGTTGGGGTCGACGTGTACGAGGCCGAAGCGTTTGCTGAAGCCGGCGGTCCATTCGTAGTTGTCGAGGAGTGACCAGAGGTAGTAGCCGCGTACGTCGGCGCCTTCGGCGATGGCCTTGGCGATCCATTCGAGGAAGCCGTGGACGTAGCGGATGCGTTCGGGGTCGTGGAGGGGGTCGGCGTCTTCGGCGTCGGTCATGCCGTTCTCGGTGATGTAGACCGGCCCGCGCCAGCCGTACTCGTCGTGCACCATGCGGATCGCGTCGTAGACGGCCTTGGGGTAGAACTCCGTGCCGTTGTCGAGGAAGTTGCCGCCGGGGTGGTGCTCGCTGGTCTCCCACCAGGGGACGTTGTCGTCCTTGGCGCTGACGACGACGCGGGAGTAGACGTTGAGGCCGAGGAAGTCGACGGGGGAGGCGATGAGTTCGAGGTCTCCGGCACGGATCTCGGGCATGGTGCCGTCGCGCGTGAGTCGTTCGGTGTTGCGCTGGCTGTGGCGGCCGGTGAGGAGGGGGTCGAGGAAGAAGCGGAAGGAGTCGTCCTCGTCGCGTGCGGCGATGGCGGCGTCGGCGGGGTCGGCGGTCGCGGGATGCCGCTTCCAGATGTCGACGACGATGCCGATCTCGGCGCCCGGATCGGCCTGGGCGCGGAAGGCGCGCACGGCCTCGCCGTGGGCGAGGAGCGCGTGGTGCATCGCCTGCTTGCCGAGTCGGGGGTCCTGGTGTCCGGGGGCGAAAAGCCCCATGCCGTAGCCGACCCAGATGGCGATCGGTTCGTTGAGTGTCGCCCAGCGTGGCACCAGGCCGGCGAACTCCTGGAACACCAGCGCGGCGTAGTCGCGGAACCAGAGGGCGACGTCCCGGTTGGCCCAACCGCCGCGGTCCTCCAACGCCTGCGGCAGGTCCCAGTGGTAGAGGGTGACGTTGGGGCTGATGCCGGCTTCGAGGAGGTCGTCGACGAGCCGGTGGTAGAAGTCGAGGCCGGCGCGGTTGACCTGCCCGGTGCCGGTCGGGAGGATCCGCGGCCAGCTGAGGGAGAAGCGGTAGGAGTCGACGCCGAGGTCGCGCATCAGCGCGATGTCCTCCCGGTGCCGGTGGTAGTGGTCGACGGCGATGTCGCCGGGGATGTCGCGGTGCACCCTGCCGGGGGTGTGTCCGAAGGTGTCCCAGATCGAGGGGCCCTTCCCGTCCTCGTTCCACGCGCCCTCGATCTGGAAGGCGCTGGTGGCCGTGCCGAAGACGAACCCCTCGGGGAACGACGCGGCCGGCGGTGTCACGTTCGTCATGGCGCTCTCTCCTTGGTCCGGTGACGAGCACCGCGGGGGCTTGGAGCTGGCGGAGATGTCCCGATGCACCCTGGACGTCGAGACCCTTGCCTGTCAATGACTGGTTTTGTAGGCTCGCCGCCCATCGCATCCGGCGATCGCGGTCTCGATGTCGATCCCGCTGTTCAGAAAGCCGAGGGAGTCCTCTATGAAGCGATCAGTGTCGATCGGCGTGGGCATCGCCGTCCTGGCCGTCCTACCCGCGTGCAGCACCCCCGGAGGAGGCGGCTCCGGTGGCGGCGTCCCGGCGGACGGCACGGCCGAGGTCCAGGCCGAGCAGCTCACCGTGTGGGTCAACCCGTCCGATCCCGACGCGGTCATGAACGTCTACGAACGCTTCACGGCGGAGACGGGCGTCGAGTTCGAGATCGTCGAGATGCCCTCGGACCAGTTCGAGTCCGGTGTCCAGACCCGATGGGCCTCCGGCGAACGACCCGACCTCCTCGAATACCACGCGACGTCCGGATTCTGGCAGCTGAACCCCGAGCAGAACCTCTACGACCTCTCCGCCATGCCCTATGTCGAACGAGAGCGGGAGATCCTCCGGAGCGCTGGCACCTTCAACGGGAAGGTGTACGCCGCGATCACCGACTCGCCCTCGCTCTTCGGCCTGTTCTACAACCGGGAGGTGTTCGCCCAGTACGGGCTCGACATCCCCGAGACCTATGACGACCTGGCCGCCATCTGCGACACCCTGCGGGCGGAGGCGCCGGACATCGCGCCGATCTTCGAGAGTGGCGGGTCGACCTGGCCGACCCAGATCCTGGGCGGGCTCATGTACATGGGGTCCGCGCAACAGTCCGAGGACTGGGCGCAGCGGGTGCTCGACCGGGAGACGACCTTCGACGCCGAGGGGAGCCCGTTCATCGCCGGCCTTGAGGCGTACCGGGACCTTCAGGAGTCCGGTTGCTTCAACTCCGACGCGACGACCGCCAAGTTCGAGGACTCGATCGCGGCGGTCAGCGCGGGGGAGGCCGCGATGGTGGCCCTTCCGTCAGGTCTGCTGGACATGTTCACCGAACAGCTCGGCGGCGACGACGCGCTCACGGCGGAGACGATCGGCTTCGCCTATCCCGCCGCGGAGGGCGCCGTCTCGGCCTGGGCGCCCAACGTGGCCGGCACCTGGTACGTCCCGAGGACCGGCGACGCGGAGCGCGAGAGCACGGCGCTCGCGTTCATCCAGTGGGCCACCGACGAGGGATATCAGGACTTCGTTGACGAGTCGGGCACGTTCCCGGTGCTGGAAGGCGCCGAGCCGCCCGCCGGCGGGTACACGGGGGTGCGCGAGGAGCTGCGGGCGGCCTATGAGGACAGCACGGCGTTGGCGTTCAACAGCAACCTCTCCGGCTTCAACTCGGAGTTCGCGAACTACATGACCGGCCTGCTCAGCGGCAGCGAAACCCCGGAGTCGGCCGCGAGCCGCTCGCAGACGGTGTTCGAGCAGGCCGCGCGGGCCGCAGGCCTGCCCGGCTGGGAATAGGCGGTCGCGGCCATGCCGAACACCACGGATACCGAAACCGCGAGGCGCGGGACTCGGAGCCGCGCCGAGCGGCACTCGGCGAAGCCGGTCCGGCGGAGTACGCAGGCGCGCTGGTGGCCGTTCGTCGTGCCGACGCTCGTCCTGACGGTGGCCTTCTTCCTGCTTCCTTTCCTCCTCAACGTCTATTTCGCGTTCACCCAGTGGACCGGGTTCTCCTCGAGGATCTCCGTCAACGGCGTCGACAACTTCGTGAACCTCATCGACTCCGGGGTCCTGCCGATCGCGATCCGCGTCACCGTCACCTACGCGGTCATCGCGATGCTCATGCAGAACGTCATCAGCCTCGGGCTCGCCCTGCTCATGCAGCGCTCGAACCGGGTCAACTCCCTCTTCCGGGCCCTCTACTTCCTCCCGGTGCTGATCTCCCCGCTCGCGGCGGGCTACATCTGGAGCGCCATCCTCGAGCCCCGGGGCCCGCTGAACCAGGCGATCGGGCTCCTGGCGCCGGACTTCGACCACGCCTGGCTGGGCGACGGGACGTCCGCGCTCGTCGCCGTCGCGTTCATCGACGTCTGGAAGTGGAGCGGCATCGTGACCCTGGTGTACATCGCGGGGCTCAACGCCATACCGCGGTCGCTCGTCGAGGCGGCGAAGATCGACGGCGCGAACGCGTGGCGGGCCTTCTGGTCCGTGAAGTTCCCGCTGCTCGCGCCGGCGTTCACGTTCAGCGTCGTCGTGAGCTTCCTCGGCGCGCTCAACGCGTTCGACATCGTCCAGGCGACGACCCGTGGCGGGCCGGGAGACGCGACGTCGGTCCTCAACATCGCCATGTACCGGCAGTACAACGGCGGGTTCTTCGGCATGGCCAGTTCGATCAGCCTCACCGTCACGATCCTGGTGGTCGTGCTGGGCGTGCCACTGATCGCGTTCCTGCGTCGACGGGAGGTGGAAGCATGACCGCACACGGAACGATCGCTCGACGGCGCCGGCCGCCGATGCGGCGCTCGGAACTGCTGCGCGTCGTGGTCCTTGGGGCCGTCGCGCTGCCCTGGGTGCTGGTCCCGATGTGGCTGCTTCTGGTCAACTCGGTGAAGCCCTACAGCGAAGCGAGCAGGCTCGACCTCGATCTGCCGAGGGAATGGCGGTGGGACAACTTCGCTGTCGTCTTCGAGGAGGGCAACTACCCCACGGCGCTGCTCAACAGCCTCGCGATCGCGGTGCCGACCCTCGCATGCGTGCTGCTGTTCGGGTCGATGGCCGCCTGGGCCTTCGCACGGTCACAGCGTGTCTCGATGAAGGTCGCCTACAACCTCTGCGTGCTCTCGGTTCTTCTGCCGGCGGCGGTCCTGCCCACCATCTACGAGCTTCAGGTACTGGGGATCGACGGGACCCGGCTCGGCTACTTCCTCGTCATGGTGGGAACCCGGCTGGGGGTCGTGGTCTTTCTCGCCACCGGGTTCGTGCGGACGATGCCCATGGAGATCGAGGAAGCGGCGGCGATCGACGGGGCCTCGAAACCGCAGATCTTCCGGCTCCTGATCATCCCGTCGCTGCTGCCCGTCCTCCTGGTCGGCGGCGTCATCCTGATCATCACGATCTGGAACGAGTTCCTCTTCGCGCTGTTCCTGCTGCGAGGTGAGGAGAGCGCGACGCTTCCGCTGGGTCTCTTCCGGTTCGCCTCGGCCTCGTCGGAGGTCGTCGCTTTCCGCTGGGACCTCGTCTTCGCTCACGTCGTCCTGACGAGTCTCCCCATCGTGCTCGTCTACCTGTTCGTGCAACGACGCCTTGTCCAGGGGCTGTCCGAGGGGGCGATCAAGGGCTGAGGAGAGCGCCCGGTGGCGTTCGGCACCGGGCTACTCCACCGAGCGGGGGACGCGAGCGGTGTCGGACTCCTGGCTGGCGGCCCAGCTCGCCAGGAGCCTGAACTTCTCCGCAGTGGGGTCGCCCTCTTCCGCGCTGTAGGTCGTGATGGACAGGCCGGGCTCACCGGGCAGCTCCAGGACGTCGTAGGAGACGTGGAGGTCGCCGACCTCCGGATGCCGGTAGGTCTTCTGCCCGGTGCGGTGTTCGTGCACGTCCTGCTCGGCCCAGTCCCGGCGGAACTGCGGGCTGCGGGTCGACAGCTCACCGATGAGCGCCGTCAGGTCTGCGCTCAGGGGATCGCGACCGGCCTCGAACCGCAGCATCGCGGCGGTCAGGCTGCAGGCGAGCGGCCAGTCGGCGTAGAAGTCCCGCGCCCGGGAGTCGAGGAACGTCAACTTCTCGGCCCAAAAGGACCGAGCTTGTTGGCTCGGTCGGAAGGGCGTTGATTGCAAGTGGAGCGTGACTGGCTGCCGCGTGGTCCCCTGCGTCCGGTACGACTAGGCCGTACTGGGGCGATTGACCGCGCCCCGCTGCCACACAGCTTCGCCTCGGTGGGCGATGTTGCGGGAGCCGTTGCGGTCCGCGTGCAGTACGACTCCGCAGGAGCGGCACGCGAACCGTGCTTGGTCCACTCGGTTCGAGCGGTGGGTGTGCCAGCACTTCGAGCACTGGCGGGAGGTGTTACGGGGGTCCACGTGGACGACCGGGACACCTGCCCGCCGTGCTTTGTACTCGACGAACGCGCCGAGTTGGGCGAAGGCCCACGAGTGCAGTCGTGCCCGCTGGTCTTTCCTGGCCGTGACCCTCTGCCGGATCCCCGAAAGGTCTTCCAGGGCGATCCCGCGCGAGGTGCGTTCAGCGGTGGCTACGAGCTTCTTGGCGATGACGTGGTTGGTGTTGGTGGCGTGCCGCGCCTCGCGACGGCGCACGCGCTTGAGCGCGCGCTTCGCGCTTTTGGTGCGTTTCTTCTGCAGCTTGGCGCGAAGGTCGCGGTGCCGCTGCCGGTAACGGTTCAGGCGGCGCCCGGCCATGATCTCGCCGTCGCTGGTGGTAGCGACGTTGACGATCCCGAGGTCCACGCCGAGGAACCCGCCCGGCTCATAGGGCTCGGGCTCGGGGATGTCGATGGTGGCGACGAGGAAGAACACGCCGTCCCGCAGCACCAGATCGGATTCTCCCTTGCGGGAGGCCAGCAGCTTCATCGCCTCGTCGGAGCAGACGAACGGGATGCCCTTGATACGCCCGGCCACGGTCCAGATCGACACCGTACGGGTGTCCAGGTTCCACGTCAGGATGCGGTCGTCGAAGGGCTGGGCGGCGTCGGCACGGAAGACGATCGGCTTCGACTGGGCCCGGTGGCGGCGCTTGGATCCTTTGGGGCCGAGATTCCCGGCCTTGATGTTCGCCGTCAGTGTGGCGTAGGCGTCGCACACCTTCTTCACCACCCGCACAGCGGGCTGGGCCCCCAGGTCGTAGTCGGCCTTGAGCGCGAAGTACACATCCTTCTGCAACAGGTTCCGCCGCTTCAGGTCCTTGGCGAACGCCACCTCAGACGCCCGGTTCGCGGCCCGGTTGCAGGCACGCAGAGTCGCGGTCAGGGCATCCGCGTCATACGCGGACTCCGGCACCAACTTCACCTGCGCGACGATCTTCACGCAGATCACGCTAATACGACCGAGGATCAGAGGTCAACTTGCCGTCCAGGCATAACGAAGAGCACTCCGCCGCTGCGCGGCTCCGCTCCAATGAGCCAATTCCTCCCAGGGCTGAAGCCCTGGGCTTCCTTGGCAGATCCAGGTGAAGCGGGCGAGGTTGGGTGGCTCGCAGTCGTGGAGCGGCGCGAACATGGCCCTGCCCAGCAGGTTCGCGGCGATGACGTCCTGGCGGGTGTTGTAGACGAGCGCGGGCACGGTCATGCTGTCGAGCACACGCCGTACCGATCCCCGTAGGCGGGTCCGCACCGGTTGCGGTTGCCGGGGCGTCGAGGTGCCGCGGGCGAGGAAGAACAGGTGCTCCCGCTCGATATCGTCGAGTTGCAGCGCGCGGGCGATCGCGTTGAGTACGCTGTCGGACGCGTTGCGTAGTTTCGCCCTGCCGCGCTTGAGCTTGGTGTAGTAGTCGGGGCTGACATCGGCCAGCCCCGCGACCTCCTCGCGACGCAGCCCGGCACCCGCCGCTCCGTGTCTCCGGTGCGCAGCCCCGCCTGCTCCGGCGTGATACTGGCACGCCGGGCGATCAGGAATTCGCGAATGTGGTCTTTCCCGCTCATATCTCCTCCAGGGTAGATCGTGTGGTCTTCGTCGGGGCGGGGCTTTCGGCCCGGGAACCGTGGCCGCGATCCCGGCGCTCCTGGAGCACCAGAGTGAGTACGGGGACCAGGGTCCAAGCGGCGAATACCGCTCCGGTGAGAGGCGGGCCCTCGAAACCGAGAGACGATTCGATCGAGGGCGATCCCCGCGACCCATGAGCCGGTGGCGATGCCGAGGTTGAAGAACGAGTTACTGAGCGCGGCGGCGAGGGTCGGCGCCCTCTCCGCGAAGCGGACGGCCAGGGCAATGACCGCGGGATTGACGGCGAATCCCGCCATGCCAGCGAGTGTGATGAGCGCGACAGCGGCTATGGACCGAGCCGATCTCGGTCGACGCCATGTCGCTCATCGCGTCCCGGCGCGGCATCGCCGGTTCCGCCAACGGCGGTATCCCCGAGACACAGGAGATGCTCGACTTCTGCGCCGAGCACGGCATCCTGCCCGAGACGGAGCTGATCGCGGCATCGCAGATCAACGACGCTTACGAGCGTGTCCTGTCCTCGGACGTGCGGTACCGGTTCGTGATCGACGCGAAGACCTTCGCCTGAGATCCACACCGAGAGCAGAGCCCCGGGAGGCGGTTCGTCCGGATCAGCCGGACGCCGGTCCGGTCTGCCGCCGGCCGGGGCCCGCGGCAACGGGCCCCGGCCGTGCGCCACGCAGGAGGGCGGTCAACTGCTCGAACATGGCCCCCATGTCCACCTGCTCCGGAGCGAGCAGCCACTGCAACTGGAGCCCGTCGGCGGCGGCCATGACCAGGCTGGCCGCGGCCTCTGGATCCAGCGTGTCCGAGAACTCGCCCGCTGCCTGCTTGCGGCGGATGTCCGCCGCGATGTTCGCGCGGAGCATCTCGTAGCGGTTGACGAAGAACTGTCGTGCCGCGCTCGCCGCGTCCGTGCTCTCGGCCGACATCGCGACATACAGCCGTACCAGGCCCGGTTCCACGGCGTTGTGCTTGATGATCTCGATCAGACCCTCGATGGTGACATCGCGTTCGACCGTCTGGTCGTAGAAGCGGGTGTTGCGTTCGTCGCGACGACGCAGCACCTCGACGAAGAGCTCCTCCTTGGTGCGGAAGTAATGGAGGAGGCCGGCCTGGCTCAGGCCGGCGAGACGAGCGACCTCGCGGAAGGAGGTGCGGTCGTAACCCTTCCGGCTGAACAGCTCGAGCGCGACGTCGACGATCTCGGCGCGTTTGGCTTCGCCCTTCGCGTACGGTCTGCGAGCTGCCATGCGGGACATGCTAGCTCCAGGGTTGATGGGGTGATCGTGGAGAGATCGCATGCTGGGGTCACACATGGCATGCCGAGGACTCCTCGAACGGCGGCACCATAGGCTATCGTAAAACCAGTCATTGACTGCCATTGGCTGGTCGAGGTGCCGCGACGTGCCCGTCCAGGGCGTCGAGTCCGGAACGCCGACGAAGGAGGACCGTGAATCCCCTCTTCCCTCCCGACTTCCTCTGGGGAGCCGCGACGTCGGCGCACCAGGTGGAGGGCGGCAACGTCAACTCGGACTGGTGGCGCTTCGAGCATGAGCCGGCCTCCGGGATACACGTCTCGTCCGGCGACGGCATCGACCATCTGCACCGGTACCGCGAGGACTTCGACCTGCTGGCGTCGCTCGGGCACACCGCGCACCGGCTCTCGGTGGAGTGGGCGCGCATCGAGCCGGCGCCCGGTGAGTTCAGCGCCGCGGCGCTGGCCCACTACCGCCGCGTGCTCGAGGCGCTGCGCGAGCGCGGCCTCCGGTCGTTCGTGACACTGCACCACTTCACGCTCCCGGCCTGGTTCGCGGACCAGGGAGGGTGGCTCGGCCCTGAGGCACTCGTCGTGTTCGAGCGGTACTGCGCACGCGTCCTGGCGGCGCTCGGCGATCTGGTCGATTTCGTCTGCACGATCAACGAACCGCAGATGGTCGCGCTGCACGGCTACCTGGAGGGCTACCACCCGCCAGGTATCGCGCACGCCGTCCACTGGAAGCGGGTCGGGCGCGTGCTGCTGGAAGCGCACCATCGCGCTGTCGCCGCCACGCGGGCGCACACCGACGCCGCGCCCGGTCTCGTCGTCCAACTGCCGGTCCTGGCGCCCGCTCGCGACGACGCGGTGACCCGGCGGTACCGCGACGAGCTGCGAGCGGAGATCGTCGACCTCTACCTCGACGGCCTTCGGCCGGGCGACGGCGGGGACTGGCTCGGGGTGCAGTACTACCGCAAGAACTGGGTCGACCCCGCGTCACCGACCATCTTCGTGCCGCCGCCGCACGGCTTCGCGACCAGCCAGATGGGCTGGGCCGTCTACCCGGACGGTCTGCACGAGGTCCTGGGCCGAGCCGCCAAGACCGGACTGCCGCTCTACGTCACGGAGAACGGCATCGCGACGGAGGACGACGCGGAACGGATCGACTACCTGGAGAGCCACCTGAGCGCGGTGCTGCGCGCCATCCGCGACGGGATCGACGTCCGCGGATACCTGCACTGGTCCGCCTTCGACAACTTCGAGTGGGCCGAGGGCTACCGGCCCAAGTTCGGCCTCATCGCCGTGGACCACGCGGCGGGCTTCCGCCGCGAGCCCAAAGCGAGCGCCTACGCGTTCCAGCGCGTCGCCGAGAGCGGCGACCTCTCCCTGCTGCGCGAGGCCGGGGCCGCGGTCTCATGAGTCCTGCGCGCCTCCCCTGTGCGTTCGGTACGAGGGTGCCTCCCCTTGAAGTGGATCTCCGATGGACCACGATCTCGTTCTGAACGGCCTTGCCTATTCGTGGGCGGCGTCGACCTGATCCTCGCCGGCGTGCCGGCACGCCCCACGACGGAATGTCGTAGCGGCGTCAGCGCGGTTGACGGAGCACCCTGACATCGCCGTTCGAGCCGAGGGCTTGGGGGCCCGAAACCGGGGCCGCGTCCCCGCTGATGGTGCGTGCGAGACTGAGCGCATGACGACCGACGTGGGAGACGCGCGGGCGCGAAGGAGCAGCAGGAAGTCTGGCCGGCTGCCGACGATGCAGGACATCGCCGACCACGTCGGGGTGTCGCGTCAGCTGGTGTCGCTGGTGATGCGGGACGTTTCCGGCCCGAGTGCGGAGTCGAGAGAACGCATCCTCGCGGCGGCGAGCGAACTCGGCTACCGGCCCAACGCCTCGGCGCGCCTGCTGCGCCAGAACCGGACGCGGCTGATCGGTGTCGTGTTCGAGATGCGCAATCCCTTCCAGGTCCGTTTCGTGGAGCGGCTGTTCGTCCGCGCCGCGGAGCGGGGGCTGGGTGTGGCGCTCGGCCCGACGACCGTCGAGCGGCCGACGGACGTCGTCGTCGCCCAGTTGATGGAGGAACGGGTGGAGGCGCTGGTCGCGTTCAACCCGGATGCGGCGTCGAACGCCCTGGCCGAGGCGTGCGATCTGGTTCCCGTGGTGTGGCTGGGGGAGTGGGTGCGAACGCCGGAGGTGGACAACGTCCACGTGGACGAGGTCGAGGGCCTTCATCGCGCGGTCGAGCACCTCGTCGGGCTCGGGCACCGCGACATCGTCTACGTTGGCGGGCTCGGCGGGAACGTGGGCCGGGACCGCGCCGAGGCGTACCGTGCCGCGATGGCCGCGTTCGGCCTGGTGGAGCGGATCGAGGTGCTCTCCAGCGACTTCTCGGAGGAGGGCGGCGCCGGCGCGGCTCGCCAACTCCTCGAGCGCGACGAGCGTCCGACCGCCGTGGTGTGCTGCGGCGACCAGTGCGCGGTGGGCGTGTTGGCGGTGTTCGCGCGGTCGGATGTGCGGGTGCCCGAGGAGATCTCCGTGGTCGGCTTCGACGACAGCTACCTGGCGTCACTGTCGTACCACCGGCTGACGTCCGTCCGGCAGGACGTCGAGGCGACCGTCGAGGCGACCCTGGCATCGGCGGTGGAACGGATCGAGAGCGACGAGGGGCCCCGCCGGGTGACCGCGACGCGTACCGAGCTCGTGGTTCGCGAGTCGACGGGGCCCGTCAGGGCCGGGGCGTGACGGGCTGGTGCGCCGTCACGTCCCGGCCTCGGCGACGGCCAGGGGTCAGCGGACGCCGCGGATGGGAACGATGACGGCGGCCCCGATGACGGCGACGACGCCCGCGCCCCAGAGCAGTACGGGGTAGTTGTCGCCGCCGCCGACGCCCAACAGCACGAGCCCGAGGGCCGGGGCCAGGGACTGCGGCAGGGAGCTGGCGATGTTGAAGACGCCGAGATCCTTGCCCGGCTTCTCCGGGTCCGGAAGGACATCGACGACCAGCGCGACATCGACGGCCGAGTAGATACCGAAGGCCAGGCCCATGACGATCTCGGCGAGGTAGAACACGGCCACGCTGTCGGCGAGGGCGAGAACGACCAGGCCGGCGCCGAACACGAGGGTGGAGCCGCCCACGAAGATCTTGCGGCGGCGGAGCCGGTCGGACAGCCAGCCGGAGAAGGCGGAGCCGACGAGCAGGGCGATCGTGTACAAGAGCACGCCATTGGCGACCGCGGCGACCGCGTCGTTCTCGTCGAGGCCGAGGTGGTCCTGCATGTACAGCAGCCGGTACGTGGTGAACATGAAGGTCGCCAGGATCACGAAGAACCGTGACAACCAGACCAGGCCGAAGTCCCGGTGCGCGACGGGGTTCGTCCAGAAGGTACCCAGGACCTGACGCGGGGAGAGCGGCTCGACCGGTGTCTCCGGCAGGCGGTCGGGTGTGACGAGCACGTAGCCGACGACGCAGGCGACGCCGATGACGCCGGGCGCCACGAACAGGACGGGCAGGTTCTCGACGAGCAGGACCGCGCCGTAGGTGCCGGCGAGGATCGAGACGTTCTGCGCGAGGGCGATGACGCCGGACGCCCGGCCGCGCTGCGCTTCGGGGACGTTGTCCGCGAAGCTCGCGATCAGCGCGGCGAACGCGGCGTTCGACGCGAGTTGGCAGAACAACCAGGCGACGGTCAGCATCAACACGCTCGTGCTCACGGAGACCCAGGCCAGGCCGGCGAGCAGTGCCACGATGCCGCCCAGCAGCCAGGGCTTGCGGCGCCCCCAGCGCGTCCGCGTCGCGTCGCTCAACGCTCCGAACAGCGGGTTCCCGATAAGAGCGCCGATGGCGCCGACGGGCAGCACGACGCCGATGACGGCCGCGGGGTCGTCCGGATTCAGATCCTGCGCCTTGAGCTGCATGCTCACGAACACCGGCGAGAGGATCGCCACGAAGATCCCGAACTGCGCTACCCCGAGGGCAGCGATGTACCAGGTGCGGACAGGGCGTGGGGGGACCGGGGACGTGAGCGGGCGTGCCGGCGATTCTGTCGACATCGACGCCTCCTTGAGTCGTGTGCGAACGCCCGGCACAGCAGATCCGGCCTATTTAGCTCGTGCTAAGCTGAGCGCTGGCCAGACTTTAGCTCGTGCTAACTGACTCGACAATGAGTTGAACAGGAGCAGCGACATGCCGCCTTCTCGACTGCCGGAACCCGAGCTCTATCTGCCTGGCACGGGAGACCCCTCGCTCCGGTGGGGCATCGTCGGACCGGGGTGGATCGCGGGCGAGTTCGCGGCGGCGCTGCGCTCCCACACCGCGCAGCGCGTGGTGGCCGTCTCCTCCCGCTCGCGCGAACGGGCGGAGAGGTTCGCCGCCGAGCACGGCATCGAGCACGCGCTGGGCTCCACCGAACAGTTGGTGACCCATCCGGAGGTCGACGTCGTCTACGTCGCGACCCCGCAGAGCGAGCACCTCGACATCGGGCTGGCGGCGATCGCGGCGGGCAAGCACGCGCTGATCGAGAAGCCGATCACGGTGACCGCCGCCGAAGCACGGAAGTTGGCCGACGCGGCCCGCTCGGCAGGGGTGCTGGTGATGGAGGCGATGTGGAGCCGCTACCTGCCCCAGGCATCAGTGATCCGTCGGCTTCTCGCGGACGGCGCCCTCGGGGAGGTACGTGCCGTGTTCGCCGACCACGGGCAGGCCATCACGGCGGACCCCGGGCACCGCCTCCACCGGCCCGAGCTCGGCGGCGGGGCGCTGCTGGATCTGGGCATCTATCCGGTGCAGTTCTCCTCGATGGTGCTCGGCGCGCCGACCCGCGTCGTCGCCGTGGGCGGCATGACGGAGACGGGCGTGGACGCGTACTCGACGCTGGTCCTCACCCACGGGGACGGCGCGCAGTCGACGCTGTACTCGTCGATCCTCACGCGCACCCCGATGACTGCCGTGATCGCTGGGTCCGAGGGGGCGATCACCATCGACGGCAGCTTCTACGTCCCAACGTCCTTCACGTTCTCGCCGAGCGGCGACCCGTCGGGTGGGGCGCTCGTCTGGAGTGATTCGACGGGGCTGCGGCTTTTTGGCGGGTTGTCGTGGGAGGCCACGGCGCTGGCCCGGTTCGTCGGCGAGGGCCGCGTCGAGTCCCCGGTGCACACGCTGGACGAGACCGTGTCGATCCTCGCCACCATCGACCAGGCACGAGCGCAGCTCGCCGCGTTCTGACCACCGCCACTCGGAGGGACCTTCCGTGACCGACCTCATCACCACGTTGGAACGCCAGGAGCGGGAGCTGGTGTTCGACGCCTTCGACCACGACGACGCGTGGCGTCTCGGCACCCGCATCACCACCATCGCGCGGGGGGCCGGCCACCAGGTCGGCATCGACATCCGGCGACCGGGACTGATCATGTTCCGTGCCGCCCTGCCGGGTATCACTCCCGACCAGGAGACCTGGATCGCGCGGAAGGCCGCGGTCGTCCTGCGCATGGAAGCCAGTAGCGCGCTGGTGGACGCCCGACTGTCCGCCGCGGGCGTCGACCCGGTCGCGGCCGGTTGGTTGGGCGCCGAGTACGCGGTGACCGGCGGGTCGTTCCCGATCCGGGTGCGGGGTGCGGGGGTTGTCGCGGCCGCCACCGCCTCGGGGCTGGCCTCGCTGGAGGATCACGACCTGATCGTGGCGGGCGTTCGCGCCTTCCTCGCCGAAGGAGACAACGCATGAGCGAGCAGGTGCCCTTCAGGCGGTTGGGGGACGGTCAGCTCGCTCGCATCCGGGTCTGGGACCGCGCGACCAGGGCTGTGCGCACGGTGTTCGAGTCCCAGGACCGCCTCTACGAGGCGCCGAACTGGACCCCCGACGGCCAGTTGCTGGTCAACGGGGACGGGAGGCTCTGGCTACTCCCCGTCGACGGCTCCGCCCCGCCCCGGCCGGTCGTCACAGCGGGGCTGCCGGACGTCAACAACGACCACGTTCTCGCCCCCGGCGGGGCAAGCGTGTTCGCCTCGGCCAACGACTGGCACATCTGGGAGGTCCCACTCTCCGGAGGCGTCGCCCGCCGCGTCACCGCCGACGACGGCGGGATGCACTTCCTGCACGGCGTCAGCCCCGACGGGCAGCGCCTCGGCTACGTCCGCCTCGACCCCGAGGGCGACAACTGGTGGGCGTCGGCCACCATCCACACCGTCGGCGTCGACGGACGCGACGACGTCGCCGTCACCACCGATCCTGGACCGGCCGACGGGTGCGCCTGGACGCCGGACGGCGAGTGGATCGTGTTCAACACCGAGCAGTTCTCGCAGACGCCGGGCCACGCCCAGCTCGCCCGGGTCCGGCCGGACGGGACGGAACTCGCGCAACTCACCTTCGACGAACGCGTGAACTGGTTCCCGCACGTCGCGCCCACCGGCGACGTCGCCGTCTATCTCAGCTATCCGCCGGGCACCACCGGGCATCCGCCGGACCTGCCGGTCGAGCTGCGGCTGGTGACGGTCGGCGCCTGGCGCGAGCCCACCACGCTGGTCGCCCTCCACGGTGGGCAGGGCACGATCAACGTGCCCAGCTGGGCCCCGGACGGATCCGCGTTCGCCTTCGTCGACTACCCCATCCAGCGGCGGAACGAGCCGGTGGCCGAGTGACAGAGAAGGAGACACCGATGCCCCTGGAACACCGCACGGCCATCAACCCGTTGCCGTGGATCCTCGGCGACGGCGGCTACCGGCTGGACCGCGCCGTCCTGGACGAGGCGATGGCCGCGCTCTCCGAGGTCGGGTTCACCCACCTGACGATCGAGCTGCCGCCAGAGATCTCCCCGACCGAGTACGGCGCGCTGCTCGCCCAGCACTCGCTCGCGCCAGCACCCGGATACTTCTCCGCGCCCTTCCACGAGCGCGACCGCCACGGCGAGGCAGTCGAGGCGATCAGACGGCACGCGCGGGCGCACCTCGAACTCGGGGTGGACAGCGCCTTCATCGCCGCCGACCTGCTGCCCGACCGCATGGCGCGACCGGCCGTTGGCACGGGACATGACCCGGACCGGACGCTCGTGGTGGCCGAAGGACTCGCGGCTGCGGCGGAGGCGGCCGCCACCGAGGGCGTGCGGTACGGGCTGCACCCCCACGTCGGCACCGCGGTCGAGATCGAGCGGGAGGTGCGCGCCGTGCTGGACGCCACCGCCGGCAGCGCCCTGGGGTTCGGGCCTGACACCGGCCACCTGCGGTGGGCCGGCGCCGTGCCCGAGAAGCTCGTCGGCGACTACGCGGACCGGGTGTTGAACGTGCACCTCAAAGACGTCGACTCCGTCGCGGCCGACGCCGCACGGGAGCGTGACGAGGACTACGCCACCGCCACCGGAACGTCGAAGGTGTGGACCGAGCCGGGGCGCGGGGCGATCGACTTCGACGCCGTCCTCGCCGCGCTCCCCGAGGACTTCGACGGCTGGTTCGTCATCGAGGTGGACGTGCCCAACCTCCCAACCCCGACCGCGAGCAGCGCCGCCTCGCTGGCGTTCCTGCGGCAGCACCCGTACTTCGCCGGGACGGCCGGGGACGCCTCGTGACGGCCGGCGCCGCAACGCCGCGGGTGGCGATCATCGGAACCGGCATGATCGCGGCGGCGCACCTGCGCGCCGCTCGCGACGCCGGCGCCGCGGTGATCGGCGTGCTCGGTTCCCTCCCCGAGAGGTCGCGGGAGGCCGCCGCGCGGTGGGGCGTCCCGGCCGGGTACCCCAGCCTGGCCGAGCTGTTGGCGGCGCGTCCGGACGTCGTGCACATCTGCACCCCCAACGACACGCACGTCGACTACGCGCGGGCCGTGGTGGAGGCCGGCCTGCACATGGTCGTCGAGAAGCCCGTCGCCACCGATCTGGCCGACGCCCGTGAGCTGGCGGCGGCCGTCCGGGCGGCCGGCACGGTCGCGACAGTGCCGTACGTGTACCGGTACCACCCGCTGGTCCGGGAGATCCGCGACCGCCGGCGCTCCGGCGAGTTGGGCGAGATGCTGCTCGTGCACGGCTCCTACCTCCAGGACTGGCTGCTCTCGCCCGACGCGTCGACCTGGCGCGTCGACCCGAGAACCGGCGGCGCCTCGCGCGCGTTCGCCGACATCGGTTCGCACTGGGCGGACCTGGCCGAGTTCGTCTCCGGCGAGCGGTTCGCCACCGTCTCCGCCAGCACCTCGATCGTCCACCCGACCCGGCCCGTCGCCGCCGGCCCGTCCTTCAGCGGCGACGCGCACGGCGAGCGGGTGCCCGTGGAGACCGAGGACGTCGCGGTGGCGACGTTCCGCACTGAGCGGGGCGCGCTCGCCAACACCGTCGTCTCCCAGGTCTCCGCCGGGCGGAAGAACCGACTGTGGCTCGAGCTCGACGGGTCGCTGAAGTCGGCCGTGTTCGACCAGGAGCAGCCCGAGTCCGTGTGGTTCGGAACCGAGCACGGCGCCACCGTCCTCCGGCGCGGCGAGGGCGACGTCGCCCTCGACCAGGCCCGCCTCAACCGGGTGCCGCCGGGACATCCGCAGGGCTGGCCCGACGCGTTCGCCGCCTTTTGCGCCGACACCTACGCCGCGGTGCGCGGCGAGGAACGCGAAGGGCTGCCGACGGTCGACGACGGGCTGCGATCCGTCGAGATCGTCGACGCCCTGCTGCGCGGCGCCGCGTCCGGCGCTTGGACGACGATCGGCCCAGCGGGCGGCGGGGCACGCGTCGTGCCGCACGCCCACCTGACCGGAGACGAGGTTCCGCTGTGAGTGACATCGAGACGTTCGACGACGCGGGGTTCGAGGACCTGTTCGACGGGCTGACTCTCGACGGCTGGCATCCGGTCCCTCGGGTCTACGGCACCGTGTACCCCGGCGGTCCCGACGTCGCCGAGGTGTTCGCCGAACTCGGCGTCGAACCGCCCGTCGAGCCGGAGAAGCACCCCGCCGTGTGGCGAGTCGAGGACGGTCACATCGTGGGCGAGCAGGAGCGGCCGGGCTGTGGCTACGGCGGCTACCTCGTCAGCGACGAGACCTTCGGCGACTTCGAGCTCGTCGTCGAGGCGCGCCCCGACTGGCCTGCCGACACCGGGATCATGCTGCGCCGCAGGCCGGACACCTGGGAGGGTTTCCAGGTGCTGCTCGACCACCGCGAGTCCGGCGGCATCGGCGGGTTCTTCGGCAATGGCCTGGCGAGCTTCTCCGCGGTGCCGTTCGCCGTCGTGTCGGTCCAGGACGAGACCGGCACGCCGATCGGCCTGGCCGCCGACGACCCCGCCACCTCCGCGGAGCCCGTCACCCCGGAGAAGATCGCGCGCCTGAGCTACGCCGCCAAGGTGGAGGACTTCCTGCGGGTGTGGCGGTGGGGCGACTGGAACGAACTGCGGATCCGTTGCGTCGGCGCCCTGCCCACCATCACGACCTGGGTGAATGGGCTGAAGATCGCCGAACTCGACACCGCCACCCTCGACTCGCCCGGCTACGACCCACGGGCGGTGCTCAACACACTCGGGCCGCGGGGCCACATCGCGTTCGAAGTCCACGACAACGACGCCCTGTTCGGCGAAGCACGCTGGGGCAGGGGAGCGCGGTGCCGCTGGCGGAGCATCCGCCTCAAGGACCTGACCTCGGCATCCGGCAAGTGAACGCGATCAGACGGCGGGCGCCACGCTCAGGCGGGAGAGCCGAGGTTGGCGACGAGTCGGTCGCGGGCGGCGTGCAGGTGGAGCAGCAGGGCCTCGTGTGCCGCCTCGGGGGCGCCGGCCTCGATGCCGGCCAGGATCGCGGCGTGTTCGCGCTCGATGTTGCTGGGGTGGGTGGCCTTGTGGGCCTGGGCCTGTCCCATCGTGAGCTGGACCTCTCCCATGATGAGGTCGTGCATCTTGGTCAGGTAGGTGCTGCCGGTGGCCGCGACCAAGGCGGAGTGGAACAGGATGTCGGACTCGACCTGGGCGGGGAAGTCCAGGTCGCGGACCGCGCGTTCGATGAGTCGCTGCGACTCCACCGCGTCTGGGGGGACGGGCGTGCCCCGGGTGGCGAGTGTGGTGACGGCGAAGCTCTCGACCGCCTCGCGGCCCAGGAAGAGGTCCAGGATCTCCTGGGCCGACAGTTCGGGAACGACTGCCGACTTGTGCGCCGACCTGCGCAACAGCCCCCGGGCGATCAGCCGTTCCAGGCAGGCCTTGGCCGTCGGGCGGGCGACGGAGTACTCGGTGGCGACCCGGGCCTCGGTCAGCTTCTCGCCGGGCGCGATCTGGCCGTTGACGATGCGCTTGCGCAGGGAGTCGAACAGGGCGTCCGTCAACGACGCGGGCTTGAGAACGAAGCGCTCCGCGTGGTCAGACATGGGTCACATTGTCGCACAGGTTTACTGGGCAGTCGTTTCTCGTCGCCCGCGCTCGGCGCCTGCCGGGCCACCGCTCAGGCCCTCGACCAGCGCCAGCGTGGCCGAGTGGTCCTGGCCGCCGTGCCCCTGGGCGACCAGGGCGGCGAAGAGTTGGGCGACGAGCCCGGTCATCGGCAGCGCGACGCCCGCCTCCCGGGCCGCGGCCAGCGCGATCCCGAGGTCCTTGAGGTGTAGTTCGGAGCGGAAGCCGGGGGTGAAGTCCCGGCGGAGCATGCCGTCGGCCTTCACGTCGAGGAACCGGTTGCCGGCCAGGCCGCCGGCGAGCACCGCGAGGGCGGGCCCGGGGTCGATGCCGCTGCGCTCGATCAGCACGATCGCCTCGGCGAGCAGCCCCGATATCCCGCCCACCAGCAGTTGGTTGGCGGCCTTGACGGTCTGCCCGGCGCCGTGGCCGCCGACGTGGACGACGGTGGTGCCCAGGGCCTGGAGCACCGGGCGGGCGCGGGCCACGTCCTGGGCCTCGCCGCCGACCATGATCGACAGCGTCGCGTTGACGGCGCCGGTCTCCCCGCCGCTCACCGGGGCGTCCAGCGTGCGGACGCCGCGGTCGCGGGCCGCCGCGGCGACGGCCGTGGATGTGCCGGGGCGGACGGTCGAGCAGTCGACCAGCAGCAGTCCCTCGGCGGCGTGGGCCAGCACGCCGTCCTCGCCGAGCACGACCCGCTCCACGTCGGGGGAGTCGGGCAGCACGGTCAGCACGACGGTGGACCGCTCGACCACCTCGGCCACGCTCGTCGCGGCCCGACCGCCGGCGGCGACCAGGCGCTCGACGGCGGCGGGGGAGCGGTTGTGGCCGGTGACCTCGAAGCCGGCGCGCACCAGGTTGGCGGCCATCGGGCCGCCCATCACGCCGAGACCGATGACTCCGACCCGTTCCATGGTGAACCAGCCTTTCTGGCGTTGAGGTTTGGGCGTTGGGGGTTGGGCGTTGGGGGGTTGGGCGCGGCACAGCCTGCCATCGGAAGGATCGTCGGGCAACCTCACTGACCTGACTGGTACTTCCGACAGGAGATATGTCCAGAACACTTGACTGACAATCTTGCCGTGCATACGGTCCCGCCGACGCACCCCGACCGAGACAACCCAACCGAGTACGAGGAGCGCGGTGTCCACGCACCTGACGGCCTGGTGGAATCAACCTTTCCGTATGTATCAGACCAATCTCGCCGAGATCGACGCCGGACTCGACGTCGCCGCCACCCTGGATCGCATCGAGGAACACGGAGCCGATGTCTGGCTGCTCAACGCGGGCGGCATCCTGGCGTTCCACCCGACCGACCGCCCCGACCAGCGCCGTAACCCCCACCTCGCCGACCGCCCTGGGCACGACCTGCTCGGCGAGGCGGTGGCCGCGGCGCACGACCGGGGCGTCCGGCTGATCGGGCGGCTCGACTTCTCCAAGGTCCAGCGCGAGATCGCCGAACAGCACCCCGAGTGGTGCTTCGTCGGGCCGCGAGGGCACTGGCAGGAGTACCAGGGGCTGGTCAGCGTCTGCCCCAGCGGCGACTACTACCAGCAGCGCTCGCTCGACATCATCGACGAACTCCTCGACCGCTACCCGCTCGACGGCTTCTTCCTCAACTGGCTCTCCTTCAACGAGGCCGACTACAGCCGCGTCTACCACGGCGTCTGCCACTGCACCGCCTGCGCCCGCGGCTTCGCCGCGTACGCCCCGGGGCGCGAACTGCCCGCCGGTCCCGACTCTCCCGACTACGCCACCTGGAAGGCGTTCGCCGCCGGCGTCATCGACCGGCTGACCACCCGCATCCACGGCCACCTCAGGGCCCGTGACCAGAGCGTGGCGCTCATCCTCGGCAGCAACGCCGACATCCTCTTCTTCGAGGCCAACAACGCCCTGGGCCGCCAACTCCCGCTCTGGATACACGGCACAGGAGAGGCCGTCAGCCGCTGGCGCAGCATCCACCCCGACAAGCCGGTCGTGGTCAACGCCGCCACCTTCGTCGACATGCCCTACCGGCTGGTCTCCGAGGAGCCCGAGCACTACGCCCTCTACCAGGCCCAGGCCGTCGCGCGCGGCGCCAACCCCTCCACCTACCTGATGGGCGAGCCGGGACGGCTGGTCAACGCCGCGGCGGCGGAGGGCAGTCGGTTCGCGCGCTTCCACCGCGACCACGCCGAGCTCTACGCCGAGTTGTCCTCACGCGCGGCGGTCGCCCTCGTCAAGCCGGCCTTCCACGGCTGGCACGACGACGGCTGGGACGCGCCGGCCGAGCGCGAGTACCGGGGCTGCTACCTCGCCCTGCTGGGCGAGCACATCCCCTTCGACATCGTCGCCGAGGAGGCGCTGCCCGCGCTGCTCGGCACCCCGGAGCGCGCCGCCCGCTACCGGGTGTTGGTGCTCCCCGAGACCCCGCTGGGCGAACCGGGCGTGCGGGACCTCGTCGACGCCTTCGCCGCCGCCGGCGGGACGGTGATCGCCACCGGCGACGTGGCCCCGGCCGGCGGCGACCAGACCGGGCTCGCCTGCCTCGGCATCGAAGCGGTGACGGGCGTACGGCAGGGGCGGGAGCGGATGTTCGGCTGCTACCTCGCCGACGGCGCGGACACCGCCGACCTGACGTCGGGGCGTGACGTGCTGCCCCTGCACGACCAGTTCCGCCACACCCGCCTCAAGCCCGGCGCCACCGGCCGCCTCCGCCTGCTCTCCCAGGCCCCCTACGGCCCGCCGGAGAAGTGCCACGGCCACCTCCCACTGGACCACGCGGGCGTCGTCCACCACACGCACGGCGCCGGGCGCACCGTCTACTTCCCCTGGCCGGTCGGCCGCGGCCACGTCGACTTCGGCCTCTCCCGGTTCGGCGCACTGATCGCCGACACCATCCGGGAGACCACGCCCGCCGCCGTGCCGTTGCGCACCACAGGACTGCCGGAAGCCGTGGAGCTGATCCTCTCCGCCACCGGCGACGGCCGCACCCTGCTCCAACTGGTCAACTACACCGGCCAGTCCGACCGCCGCTTCCACGCGCCGGTCACCGTGCACGGCGCCCGCGTCCACTTCCCGGCCCCGGCCCCGGCCAGCTTCCGCACCGCCACCGCGCTGGTGGCGGGGACGGACGCCGCCCTCACCGAGGAGGACGGGGAGCAGGCGCTGACCCTGCCCGCACTCGGACTCTTCGAAGCCATCGTGTTGGCGTGACCCGCCCGCCCACCGCTGCCACCGCCGGCGCCCCGCGCCGCCGCACCAGACCATCAGCTTCAACGAGGAGGCACCCGCATGGTCCCTGTCCACGGCTCGGCCGCGCCGCCGGCGCGCGAGCCCCGCCCACCCACCAGAGCCGGACGCGCCGGGCCCACCAGGCGCGGCCGGCCCCGGGCCGCGGCCGGCGGCGCCACCCGCGCACTGCTGGGCGCCGGCTGCTCGGCCCGCGGCGACGACCTCGACCACATCACCTGGGCCGTCGGGCTCGACCCGGTCGGCGGCCCGCACTTCCAGCGCGCCGCGCAGGAGTTCATGGACCGCAACCCCGGCGTGACGATCGACCTCACCCCGATCCCCAACGGCGACCTCAACGCCTGGCTGGTCACCCGGCTCGCCGCGGACCGCGCCCCCGACATCGTCAACATGGGCGTCTCCGCGGTGGGCCGCTACACCACCAACGGCGGCACCGTCGACATCGCCACCCACCTGCCGGACCGTTTCCTCGACGACTACCAGCCCTCGTTGCGCGCCCTCGTCGAGAAGGACGGCGGCGTCTTCGGCATCCCCCACGAGACCAACTGCGCCGCCACCTACTACCGCACCGACATCCTCCGGCAGATCGGCGCCGAACCCCGGGACGACCTCGAACGCGCCTGGACAGCCGAGGAGATCCGTGAGATCGCCGTCGAGGCCAAGCGCGTCACCGGCGCCTACGGCCTCTCCTGGGGTTACATCAACGAGAGCTCGGGCAACCGCTGGCTGCCGGTCCTCTACATGTTCGGCGGCTCGCTCTTCCGCGCGGACGGCAGGACGCCCGCCATCGGCGATCCGGAGGGCGTCGAGGCCCTGGAGTGGACCCGCCGGCTCTACGCCGACGAGCTGATCCCGGCGAGCAACACCGTCAAGGCCAGCCAGGAGGACACCGCCTTCTCGCTCTTCACCACGGGCCAGGTGGGGCTGATGATCCACGAGTCGCAGTTCCGCAGCCTGAAGGACGTCATACCCGACGAGGACTGGTCGGTCGACTACCTCTTCCGCGACCGCGGCGCCGCCACCAACCTCAGCGGCAGCGTCAACGTCGTCACCCGCAGCTCGCGCAACCCCGAACTCGCCGCCGCCTTCCTCGCGTTCGCCAGCGAACCCGAGCGCACCCTGGCACGCGTCCGGGAGTCGGGCGCCATCGCCCCCTATACCGGCGTCACCGCGAGGGACGTCGGCTACGCCTACCGGCCCGACCTCGTGCAGCGCTTCATCGACCAACTCTCCACCGTCCCCGCCCAGATGGCCAGGGAACAGGCCGGCCCCGACTACCAGGCGATCCGGCAACTGCTCGGCGACTTCCTCGACCTGATGTTCATCGGCTCGGCGAGCGCCAGACAGACCGCGGACGCCATCGCGGAGGGACTGCGCAATGTCAGGAACTGAGACCGCCAGCCCGCCGCGACCCGCCCCGCGCGCGGCCACCGGGCCCGCCCCGCGAACCGGGCGGCGCCGCGGCCCCACCGGCACCCGCGCCCCCTACCTCTTCCTGACCCCCAGCCTGGTCCTGTTCGGCGTCTTCTCACTGTTCCCCATCGTCGCCGCCGTGCTGATGAGCACCCAGCAGGGCGCGGTGCTCGGCCAGACCGACTACGTCGGCGGGGACAACTACCGGCGGATGGTCGACGACCCGCTGTTCTGGACCGCGCTGGAGAACACCCTGGTCTTCACCGCCGCCACCGTCCCGCTCTCGATGGCCATCGGCCTGCTGCTCGCCCTCATGCTCAACCGCCCCATGCCGGGCCGGGCCCTGCTGCGCACCGTGTTCTTCACCCCCATGGTCGCCTCGGGCGTCGGCGTCGGCATGGTGATGGCCTGGATCTTCAACGGCGACTACGGCGTCCTCAACAACGCGCTGGCCGCCGCCGGCCTGCCCCGCGGGGAGTGGCTGACCTCGTCGGACATGGGCATGGTCACGGTGGTCCTCGCGGTGCTGTGGACCCGGGTCGGCTTCTGCATGGTGCTCTACCTCGCCGCCCTCCAGTCCATCCCCCACAGCCTGCTGGAGGCGGCGAGCCTGGACGGCGCCGGCCCCTGGCAACGGTTCCGGCACGTCGTCGTGCCCCAACTCTCCCCGACCACCTTCTTCCTGCTCGTGGTCAACGTCGTCTTCTCGCTCCAGGCGTTCGACCTGCTGTACGTGCTGACCGGCGGCGGCCCCGGCTTCGCCACCACCGTGCTGATCCAGTACATCTACCGGTCCGCCTTCGCCAACGGCGAGATGGGCTACGCCAGCGCGCTCGGCGTCGTCTCCACCCTCCTGCTGATCACCTTCACCCTGCTGCGGTGGTACCTCGGCAGGAACGACGAGGACAACCGATGAGCACCGCACCCCCTCCCGCACGCCACCACCGCGGCCGCAACGGCGGCACCTGGGCGATCTGGACCCTGCTCGTCATCGCGGCCCTGATCACCGCCTTCCCGCTCTACTGGATGGTCGCCACCTCGCTCACCGGCGGCACCCTCACCCAGAGCCAGGACCTCCGGCTCTGGCCCGTCGACATCAGCCTCGACAACTACACGGCCGTCTTCCGCGCCCTGCCGGTCGGGCACTGGATCGTCAACTCGCTGCTCATCGCCACCGTCGGCACCGTGCTGACCGTGATCGTCAGCCTGCTGGCCGGCTTCGCCTTCGCCAAGTACCGCTTCCGAGGCCGCACCGCGATCTTCTTCGCCTACCTGCTCACCATCATGGTCCCGATTCAGGTCACCCTGGTGCCCTCGTTCCTGGTCATCGTGGAGCTCGGCCTGGTCGACACCGTCTGGGGTGTCATCCTGCCCGGTGCGGCCGAGGCCACGGCCGTCTTCATCGCCCGCCAGTTCATGCTCAACATCCCCACCGACCTGCTGGAGGCGGCGCGCATCGACGGCGCCGGCGAGCTGCGGATCTTCCTGCGGGTGGTGCTGCCGCTGAGCGGCCCGCTGATCGGCGTGCTCACCGTGCTGGCCTTCATGGCCCGGTGGAACGAGTTCCTGTGGCCGCTGATCGTCCTCCAGGGCGAGGACAACCTCACCCTCCCCGTCGGCCTCGCCGGCCTCCAGGGCAGCGAGTCCTTCGCCGCCCCCTGGGGCCCCATCATGGCCATGGCCACCCTCACCACCCTGCCGGTGCTGGTCATCTTCCTGCTCTGCCAACGCCAGTTCGTCCAGGGCATCGCCAACACCGGCCTGAAGTAAGGAAACAGACGTGGACGGTGGGCCGTCAGGCTCTCCACCTCGACCCGACCACGTCGTCGCCGCACGGGCGAGCGCTTCGTCCCGACCGGAACCACCGCCTACGCCTGGACCCACCAGGACGACGACCTGCAGGAGCGCACGCTCCAGACGTTGTCGAGCGCTCCGTTCAACAAGATCCGCATGTGCGTGTTCCCCAAGTCCTACCTCTACAACCAGGACGAGCCGGAACGGTTCCCATTCGTCCACGGGACGGCGTCGGGGAGTTCGGACGTCGGATCGAAGACGACGAACGGAACGCCCTTCGCGGTCAGCTGCTCGCGTTCGGCTGCTGGGAGCTGCGCCACCGACAGCACACAGTTCGGGCGGCGTCGGACCGCGTCGTCCATGGTCATGGAGGGCGAGTCGTGGAGGCCGAACTCGGAGACGGTCCCGCCGACCTGGCGCTCGCGCGCCACCCGCTCGACGCCGCGGATGTTCTTCACCGCCCACATGCTCTCCAGCTCGCGGAAGACGAGCTCCACGACGTTGGTGCGGGATCCCGGCGGCTCGCGGTGCCCGTGTCGGTTGATCAACTCCTCGACGTCCGCCCGGGGGTGGTCGGACACCCCAGACCTGCCGTTGATCACTTTCGTCACGGGAGCACGACACGCCCGCCGACTCCGCGATGCACGCGATGGTGACTGGCCGCCGCGAGGCCCCTCTCACGCCCTGCCCGATGTCCCCCATGCCGCCGGCTGCTTGTCCTTCACGATCGCCCTCCCTCGTCCGACACGGGCGCCGTTCTGACATTCGGGCAGCCGGTCGACTAAGAAACTTTCTCCGCTATTTGGCCGAAAGTTTCTCGCGAAAGTCATCGACAGTCGCGGTGCCCCGCACTAGCCTCGCCGGAGCGGAGGGCTGGGACACCCACCCGCGCATGCCATGGGCATGCATAGAGGAGAGCCGTGATGTCAACCCCTCGACACCAGCGAACCGAGGCGCGGACCTGGACCCCCCGCGCCCTCGTAGCCGCCGTGGTAACGGCGGCCCTGGCCGTGGCCATCGTGGTCGCCAGCCCCTGGTCGACCCCGACCGCTTCCGCCCACGGATCGGTCCAGGACCCCGTCTCCCGCGTCTACGGCTGCATGCTGCGCTGGGAGTACAACTGGCAGGACCCGGAAGTGGGGGAGCAGGATCCCATGTGCTACCGGGCGTGGCAGGAGAGGCCCAGCGCCATGTGGGGCTGGACCGGCCTGTTCCGCGAGGGCACCGGCGGTGACTTCCAGGCGTTCATCCCCGACAACCAGCTCTGTAGCGCCGGCCACACCTACAACTCCGAATTCGCGGCCATGGACACCCCGGGCCCCTGGTGGACCACCGAGGTCGACAACGACTTCACCGTCGACGTCTACGACCTGGCCAGGCACGGCGCCGACTACCTGCGGGTCTACGTCACCGAGCAGGGCTACGACGCCACCACCGATGCCCTGGACTGGGGCGACCTGGAGTTGGTCGCCGAGACCGACCGCTACGCGCCCGCCGAGCACTACACGGTCGACGTCAGCGCGCCAGGCCGCACCGGCCACCACGTCGTCTACACGATCTGGAAAGCCTCCCACGCCGACCAGATCTACTTCATGTGCAGCGACGTGACCTTCTGACCCGCTGGTCCGCCGACCCGCTCAAACGACCGCACACGGTCGAACTCGGCGCCGTCGGCGTCGGCCGTCTCCACGTCGGGGCTCCGCACTCCGGCGTTGTCGTAGTCGGCGTCCAGGCGGCCGAAGGCGTCTTGTCGTGTGCGTCGGAGGTGCTCCTCGGCGAGAGTGACGTCGGTGTCCGAGACCGTCAGACGGACCGTGCCGTGCACGATGATCCCGGGCTCGGGGGAGAGCGGGCGGGCGATGACAGCGTTCACCGCGTCCTCTGCGGCAGGGATCTCCAGGACGTTGTGGCGCTTGAGGATGCGAGCCGCCTGCTCACGCAGGTGGTCTCGTGCGAGCGAGGCCGGCGCGTGGTGCTGGGGCGGGGGGCCGTCGGCCAGGCGCCATGTGCCGTCGATGCAGACGGTGAAGTGAAGGCTCGGCACGTGACTGGGCATGTGCTCGTCACTCATGCTGAAGGCGGTTCCCGCTTCGCGGGTGGCCGGGGCCGTCACCGTGTCGCCTGCGGACGGGGACGGCCCCGAGGCTCTGCGGCGCCAGGCGAACAGGCTCATGCGGCGGGCTCGGCCAGCACCCCTTCAGCCGCGACTTGTGCGCCGGGATCCTCTGATTTCTGGGACGACGAAGCCTGTTCTGGCACAGTGGGCAGGAGCCGGTTGAACACCTCGACCCGGCGGGCGCGGCCTTCCTGCGTCGTGGCGCTTTGGCCCACCAGGAGATCTGCTGTACGGGGGTCCATGAGATTGCCGGTCTGGACGGCCACGGCGATCTCCACAGCGTGGTCGTCGGGGACCGATGGGGTATCCAGCCATGCGGTCAGGGACGTCTTGGCTTGATCGGCAGTGGGTTCGTGGCGCCAGGCCACCCTCCATCCTCGAACGAAGATCTGGTCCTCAAGGCCCGAGCCGCCTTCGTCGAGCAGGTCTTCCGCCAGAGAGAGCGCCAGTGGCGCTTCACCGGTCAGTTCGGTCAGTGCCAGGAACGCTCGCGTGCCGGCCTGCCGGATCGTGGGGTTCTCACTTTCGGCCCGATCGACGATCTCGCCCATGACCAGGGACCGAAGCCTTGGCTCGGAAGCCAGGCCACGTACGGCTTGGGCAACGGCCTGGGAACCGCGCTGGTCGGCGCGGCCCGCCAGGATCCGCAGACGGGTGCCAGGCGATGTGGCTGGTCAAGGGCAGGAGTCTGCGCCGCCGTTGGGTGGCGTTCGGCGGGGGCGCGGCAGCAGCGAGGGCCGTGTACGTGCGGGGTACCTCGCGCTGGGCGAGGAGCAGGTCGTCGGGGAATCCGACGCGGCTTACGACACATCCAGTACCGCAGCCACCTCATGGATGGCTGCCTCACCGAGACCGGCCTGACCGTCCGACCCGCCTGAACAACGAGACGGCATCACGCGTTCAACCTCGGTAACGGTGGGTTAACAGCTGAGGCTGTTGTATCTCTCAGTGCCGGCCTCGAACGACCTGGATGCCGGCAACACACCACTGAGAGGAAAGTCATCATGAAGAAGCGCGGGAAGCTGATCGTGGCCGTCGCGGCCGTCGCGGCCCTGGCGATGGGGGGCGCCGGGGCGGCGTTCGCCTCCGAGGACGGCGGGAACGCCGGGGAGGCACAGGAGCAGCGGATCGAGTCCAACAAGAGCTCGGACCCGCGCACGGGGCCGGAGGAGAGGGGCCTGACCGACGTCACGGAGGACGACGGGCAGCCCAGCTTCAACGACGACGGCGCCGCGCCGAGTGACGGCGGGGAGCCGGAGACGCACTACCAGGAGGGCTGAGCACGGCCCGGGGGTGCCGGCACGGCGGCCGCCGTGCCGGCACCCCCGGATCTCTGCCCCTGCCGCCCGGCGGAGGCCATCCCACCCGGGACAATGAGGGCCCGGCCCCGGCGAAAGGATCACCGACCATGCGGGTGCTGGTGGTGGAGGACGAACGGCGGCTCGCCGACACGATCGCGGAATGGCTGCGCGAGGAGACGCACGCCGTCGATATCGTCTACGACGGCGCGGCAGCCCTGGAGCGCACCGGCGTCAACGACTACGACGTCGTCGTCCTCGACCGCGACCTGCCCCGGGTGCACGGGGACGACGTGTGCCGCCACCTCGTCGACGGCGGTTCCCCGGCGCGTGTGCTCATGCTCACCGCTTCCACCGCCGTCACCGATCGCGTCTCCGGCCTCTCCCTCGGCGCCGACGACTATCTGACGAAACCGTTCGCGCTCCCCGAACTCGCCGCCCGGGTCCTCGCCCTGGGCCGCCGCACCCGCGCCACCTCGGCGCCGGTGCTCCGGCGCGCCGGCATCACCCTCGATCCCACCACCCGCGAGGTGACCCGTGACGGGCAGGGCATCGCGCTGACCAACAAGGAGTTCGCCGTGCTGGCCGAGCTGCTGGCGGCGGGCGGTGCCGCCGTCTCCGCCGAGCAGCTGCTGGAGAAGGCCTGGGACGAACACATCGACCCCTTCACCGGAGTGGTCCGCGTCGCCATCCTCAAGCTGCGCCGCAAGCTCGGCGATCCGCCCGTCATCGAGACCGTCACCGCGGTGGGGTACCGCATCCGATGACGCACGCCGACGCACGCGCTCCCCGCACTCTCCGCGACCGGCTTCGCGGCCGTGGCAGGCTCCGGCTCAAGCCCGGCCGGCTGACCCTGCGCACCCGTCTGACGCTGGTCTACGGCAGCCTGTTCCTGGCCGCCGGGGTCGTGCTGCTCGGAGTCACCTATGTCCTGTTCAGTCAGCAACTTGGCAACGGCGGCCCGCTCAGCGTCAGCTCCGGCGGCATCGAGGAAGCACCTTCACCGGCGCCGCGCGGCGATGCTCAACCGCCGCCCGGGCTCTCGGCGTTCGAGGAGTCGGAGCGGGAACGGCTCAACGACGCCGCTGTCACCTCGCTGCTCACGCTGGGCGGCATCGCCCTCGCCGTCGTCGCCACCGCGGCCGGCGGGCTCGGCTGGCTCATCGCGGGCCGCGTCCTGGCTCCCCTCCACCAAGTCACCGATACCGCCCGCCGTATCGCCGCCGCCCCGACCGCGGACCGCAGCCTGCACGAGCGCATCGCCCTCGCCGGCCCCAGGGACGAGGTGAAGGATCTGGCCGACGCCTTCGACACCATGGTCGAACGCCTCGACCGCTCCTTCGACGGCCAGCGCCTCTTCGTCGCCAACGCCTCCCATGAGCTGCGCACCCCCCTCACCCTCGGCCGTGCGCTGGCGGAGATGGCCATCCACCGCAAGACCGCGTCCGAGGACGTCAAGGAACTCGGCGAAGAACTCCTGCAGATCAACGACCGGCACGAGCGGCTCATCTCCGGCCTGCTGCTGCTGGCCGGCGCGGAGAACCACATCCCGGAGCCGGCACCGGTCGACCTGGCAGAGGTCGTCACCCATGTGGTCACCCAGAGCACCGCGGAAGCGGAGCGGGCCGGCGTCACCCTGTATGCCCAGCCCGGCACCGCCTGGACGGCCGGTGACCCGCTGCTCCTCGAACGCATCGTGCAGAACCTCGCCGACAACGGCATCCGGCACAACACCGCCACCTCCGACGGATGGGTCCGCATCACGAGCCGTACCCGCGAGGAGCACGTCGAGATCGAAGTGAGCAACACCGGACCCGAGATACCCCCCTACGACATCCCGGCCCTCTTCCAGCCCTTCCGCCGCCTGCGCACCGAACGCCTGGTCACCGCCGAGGGATCCGGCCTCGGTCTGTCCATCGTCCGCGCCGTCACCCACGCCCACCGGGGAGAGGTGACCGCCCACCCCAACCCGGCAGGCGGCCTCACCGTCGTCGTGACCCTCCCTCGCCGGGCCGGCTCCTCCTGAGGTTGAACTCGTGATGTCGCGGAGTTCAACCTCAGTCGTCTCGGGCAGTACACGCGGATCCCGGGTCATGCGTTCGGTGCCGGGTTCTTGGTCGTGGGCGACTCCCGCCAGGAACAGACTTACCGAGGACGCGGGCTTGCTGTAGTCGCCGCGGTCAACTCCTCTGCGAAGACCGGCAGCACCGAGTTGATCATCTCGAACTGGCCGTGGCGTGTTGCGGTGGGCTCTGGTTCAAGCGCTACGCGCGCATCCGGGAGCCCGAGGCCCTGTGCCGTGCCCCGCGCTACTGACCTACCTGGTGGATTCCCATCGCGACCACCAGCGTGCCCGCCGGGCAGCTGACCCGCCCGTTCCCGTCCAGCAACTGTTCGGGGAGATCTAGTGACCTGAGTCGGAAGTTCTCCGCTAGGGCCCGTGTGATGTCGTGATCAATCGGCTGCTCGCACGAGGCACCGGCCACGCGGGCTGCACGCGGGCCTGGCAGTGGCGGTGGATATGCGCGGGCGCGGTGGTTCGTCTCGATCCGGCCGGGTGTGCTTCGCCGCGCCGCTCAGAGGCGGCAGCTGATCTCCATGCCGTCCTCGACGGGGAACGTAACGCTCTGGTATCCGTTCGCCGGGTCGCGTACGTAGTCGAGGTACGGCCGCAGACTGCTCAGGTCGACGTCGTCGGCCACGACGAGTGTGCCGGGACGCAGACGCGGCTCGAGAAGCCGCAGGACGGGCAGGCACAGCTCTTTCCAGCCGTCCAGCAGGACGAAGTCCGCGGGGTCGTCGAGGCCGCGGAGGGTGTCGCGGGCGTCTCCCTCCAGCATGGTGATCAGGTCGTCCAGGCCGGTCTCGGTGAAGGTCCGGCGGGTTGCTGCGATTTTGTCCTTGCTGAGTTCCGTGGTGATGACGCGTCCGGTGCCGTTGTCCCGTACGGCCGCGGCCAGGTACAGCGTGGAGATCCCGAAGGACATGCCGAACTCGACGACCGTGGCCGGGCGGACGGCCCGGACCAGGTTGTACAGCAGTTCCCCGCCTCTGGCGGAGATCGGCATGTAGACCTCCGCCACGGCGTCGGCGTGCTGCTGGGGTGTCAGCGGCGCGAACCCGCCGGGCAGCTGCGCCCTGACGCGCGCGGCAGTGACGTCGTCCTGCTCGGCTCGCTCGAACATCCGGCCGAGGGCTGCCTCGATGCGGGGGTCGGCAAGCGTGTGGGTGTGTGTCATGGGAGCTAGAATAGACGCAACGTTGCGTCACGCCTAGGGGGGGATACTCTGACCGGCGGGAGGCGAAATGGCACCTGCGACAAACGCCGCCGAGGCGAGCGGCACCGGCGGATCGGGGCGGCGTCACCACGGCAACCGGCACGGACGCAGCGAACAGGCCCGGCTGGCGGTACTGCGGGTGGCCGACGGCCTGCTCGTCGAGAAGGGTTTCGCGGGCGTCACGATGGAGGGCATCGCCGCACGGGCCGGTGTGGCCAAGCAGACCATCTACCGCTGGTGGAAGAGTAAGACCGACGTCCTGATGGACGCCTTCCTCCAAGACGCGACCGAGGATCTTACGGCTCCCGATTCCGGCGACATCGCCCTCGACCTGCGCGACTATCTGCGCCGACTGGCGTGGTTCCTCAGTGAGTCCGACCCCGGCGCCGTCTTCAAGGCGCTGATCGCCCAGGCGCAGCACGATCCGGTGTTCGCCCAGGACTTCCGGTCCCGATACCTCGACGGGCAACGCCGCCGCGACCGCCTGCCGTTGGAGCGGGCCGTGGACAGGGGCCAGCTGCCCGCGGACCTCGACATGGCGGCCGAGACGGACCAGCTCGTAGGCCCTCTCTACTACCGCGTGCTGGTGACCGACGAACCGATCAGCCACGAATTCACCGACGGGCTCGTCGACGCGTTCCTCCGGCGGCACAAGGTGACGACGCGGACGAGGTCCTGACCGATCAGCACCCCCAGGGACTGTGAGATGTCGTGATCAATGTTTCCGATCCGGATCCGCCCGGAAGGCGGATCCGGTAGGAAGACAAGCGTGACGCGCAGGCAACTCAGCTAGGGCCTGTCTTCCGGATCTTCGTGGGGCCGCGACGCCAGCTACGGCACCTCGCTGCGTTACCGAATCGCGCGAATACGGCCAAGTATGAGCTGCGATCCGGCGCCTTGCGATGCACCGCATCTGACGCCGCGGCCTGATCCACGAAGATCCAAAAGACAGGCCCTAGCCCCGCCAGTTCCACGGCGGCCCGGAACTTCCGGTTGAAGTCGCCGCGTTGCACGGGCCGTCCGTAGCGGTCGGTGACGATCAGGCCCTCGTCGGGCGGCGGCACGTAGCCCTGTGCGCGTCTTCGGCGTTCGGACCGGGCGGTCACCGTGGCCATCCGGGGGGAACCGGTCGACGTGCTCGGCCGGGCGCTCGATGAGGAAGTGGTCCACCGGGATGGTGGCGTAGCTGGACTTCGTCTCGAGCTGCTTGGACTGCCCTCGCTGTCGCTGTTCCTCGACGTACAGGAGGTCCTCCTCCCAGTTCACCGAGATCCTTTAAGTCGAGAGGGGGCAGGTTCAAGAGTTCATCTTCTGACGTGAACGGACTTCGAGGGGCGAAGACCTTGTCGCCGATAAGGGCGAAATGTCCCCCTCGGGGGGCGGGGGCTTCGGGCGCGGTGCGGTCCTGGACCGGCTGGTACGCGTACACGGCATCCGCAGGCAAGTGGCGTCGGAGCAACGCCATGGCGTGCTCGCTTCGATCCCGGGCGGCGGTGGCCGCCCGCCTCGGCCGTAGGCTGTGGTCATGGCCGTTACCCGCGACGACGTGGCTCGGGCCGCGGGTGTGTCGCCTGCGGTCGTCTCCTATGTGATCAACAACGGGCCGCGGCCGGTTTCCGCGGCGGCCAGGGAGCGGGTGCTGGCGGCGATCGCCGAGCTGGGGTACCAGCGCGACGCGATGGCGCGGTATCTGCGCACCAGGAAGACGCACTCGCTCGGGCTCGTCGTCCCCGACCTGGGGCAGCCGTACTTCGGGGCGATCACCCAGCACCTGTCGGAGCTGTCGTTCGACTCCGGCCACCAGCTCCTGGTCGCCACCACCTCGTGGCGCCCCGAGCGTGAGCGCGCCCAGTTGGCCAGCCTCGCCGAGCGGCGGGTCGACGGCGTGATCCTCATGAGCACCGATCCGTTGCAGGACTTCGCTCCGCTCCAGGTGCTCGGCATCCCGATCGTCGTCGTCGACCGGCCCGAGGTCGCGGTGCAGGGCGCCCGCGTGGCCACCGCGCACCTCATCGAGCACGGGCACCAGCGCGTCGGCCTCATCGGGGCCGATGAGGCGCATGTCGCCGGGCGGCGGCAGCGGGAGGGCTGGGCCGGCGCGCTGCGGGAGCACGGTCTGGAGCCCCGGCCGGAGGACGTGTGGTCCGCCCGGGCGGCCCGCGCCGCCGGGCACGCCGCGGCCATCGAGCTGCTCGACCGGCCGGACCGGCCGACCGCCGTGTTCGCCACGACCGACTCGCTGGCGGTCGGCGTGCTCCGGGCGGCACGCGACCGGGGCGTCGTGGTCCCTGACGATCTCGCGGTGGTCAGTGGCGAGGGGACGGACCTGACGGGCTTCGCGGTGCCCCGCCTGACCGCCGTCGAGCAGCCCGTCGCCGCCATCGCCAGGGAAGCGCTTTCGGCGGCGCTGGACGCCGATCCCGGCACGGTGAGCCGGCTGGATCACCACGAGTTCGACCTCGTGTGTCGCGAGTCGTGCGGCTGCCGCGAGGGCGACTCCGCCTCCCGGTAGCCCGTCGGTCACCCTCGGAAGTCGGCTCGCAGCACCCCTTGCGCCGTCATTCAATTCGAGTAGATTCCCGGTCTACACGAATGGAATGGCTGGATCTGGGAGGCGATGATGCCCTCATCCGTACAAAAGGGACACGTTCTCGTCATTGGTTCGGCCAATGAGGACCACGTTCTGACCGTTGACGAGCTGCCCGCCCCGGGCGCGACCGTCCTGGCCGGATCCAGCACGGTCACCGCCGGCGGCAAGGGCGCCAACCAGGCGGTCGCCGCCGCCCGGGCCGGCGCCGACACCCGGTTCGTCGCGATGCTCGGCGGCGACGATCGCGGCGCCCGGCTGCACGCCGCGTTGGCGGCCGCGGGCATCGACACCCGGTGGGTCGGCCGGCACTCGGACGCCCGCACCGGGCTGGCCGTCGTCACCGTGGCGGCCTCGGGCGAGAACGCGATCGTCGTGGCCGCCGGCGCCAACGCCGTCCTCGACGCCGACACCGTCGAGGCGGCGCTGGCCGACGCCACCCCCGCGCACATCGTCGTCGTCCAGTGCGAGATCCCCGCCCCGGCCGTGAACCGTGCGGTCGAGGTCGCCGGCCGGCGCGGCTCGTACCTGATCCTCAACCTCGCCCCGTTCGTCGCGCTGCCCGAGCGCACCCTGCGCGCCGCCGGCCTGCTGGTCGTCAACGAGTCCGAGGCCAGGGCGGCGCTCGGCGAGCGGGCTGGGCGCGCCAGCCGGGAGGCCGACGACCTGGCGCCGGCGCTCGGCGCAAGGTTCGGCTGCGCGGTCGTCGTCACCCTCGGCGCTCGTGGGGCGCGCTGCCGCACCCGCGACGGCCGGCTGGTGGCGGTGCCCGCGCACCCGGTGCCGGCGCCGGTGGACACCACCGGCGCCGGCGACGCCTTCGTCGGCTTTCTCGCCGCCGCCCTGGCCAGGCGGGCTGAGCTGGCCGAGGCCGTCCGCACGGCCACCGTGGCCGCGGCGCTCTCGGTCCAACGGGCGGGCGCCCAGGCGTCCTTCCCCACCCTCGGCGAGGTCGACGACATCCTCGCCGCGCTCCCCGCCGACCGCCGCTGACCCGATCACGTCTCGCCCCGTCCCCACTGCTCAACGAAGAGGAGGAGCACGATGCGAACCACCCATCCGCGGCGGCTGTCGGCCATGGTCGCGTCGGCCACCGTCACCAGCCTCGCGCTCGCCGGATGCGGAAGCGCCGACCCCGTCGCCTCGACCGGCAGGGCCGACGGCTCGATCACCTACTCGTTCTGGGGCAATCCGACCCGAGCCGAGAAGGTGGACGCGGTCATCGACCTGTTCGCCGCGACGCACCAGGACGCGGACGTCTCGGCCGAGGTCGCCGAGTACCAGAACTACGTCGAGCGGATGACGGTGCGGGCCGCGGGCGGCGGGCTGTCCTGCGCGGTCGGCGTCCAGTCCACCTTCTACACCCGCTACGGCGAGCAGGACGTGCTGCGCCCGCTGGACGACCTGATCGAGGACGGCGAGATCGACGTCTCGAACATCCCTGCCGAGGTGCTGGAGGCCGGGCGCGTCGACGGCACCCAGTACATGATCCCGACCGGCACCTTCGCCCGCCTGCTCGGCTACAACGTGGACCTGGTCGCCGAGAGCGGGGCGCCCGCGCCGACGGACGACATGACGTGGGACGCGTACGCGAGCTGGCTGCACGAGGTCCAGGCCGGGCTTCCCGAGGGCGTGTACGCCACGGAGATCGAGGCGTCCAACATGTTCTCGTTCACCTCCTGGGTGATCGGGCACGGCGAGGAGATGTTCGACGGGGACCGGCTCGGCTTCGACCGGGAACTCCTGGAGGACTGGTTCCGGTTCTGGCTCGACCTGACCGCCGACGGCGTCACCGTCCCGGTGGAGATGCTGCCCGAGCAGACCGGCGCGCTGGAGCTCACGCCGCTCGCCCAGGGGACCGCGGCCGCGGGCACGCGCGACATCCCGCACCTCCACATCACCGAGCAGGCCCTGAGCGCGGCCGGCCGGGGTTCCCGCGTCGCCGAGGTCTCCATACCGAGCCCGGACCCCGGGCGTTCGGCCAACGTGCTCGGCACCAACGGGATCTCGATCCCCATGGGCTGCGACCAGGTCGGCACGGCCGCGGCGTTCGTCGACTTCTTCGTCAACGACACGGCCGCGGCGCTCGCCTTCCAGTCCGACAACGGCATCCTCAGCAACACCCGCGCCCAGGAGGCGCTGCTGGAGGACCAGGAGACGCCCGAGGGCGTGCGGCGCAACGTGACGACGTTGCGCGAGCTCACCGAGGCCGGGGACCTGACCACCACCACCTACCCGTCAGGTCTGAGCACGCTGACCACCGAACTCACCCGCCTGTACCAGGAGGTGGCCTTCGGCCAGGTCAGCGTGGCGGACGCCGCCTCGGACTTCTTCGCCGCCGCCGACCGGGCGCTGGACTGACGCCCGGCCGAGGAACGGAGACATCCCGATGACCACCACGACGCGACGCCCACCCGGCCGACCTGCGGCTCCGCCGGCCCCCGGCCGGCGCCCACGCCGGGGCCGGCGCGACAACCTCGCCGGCTACCTCTTCCTCAGCCCCTGGCTGCTCGGCTTCGTCCTGATCATCGGTGGCCCGATGATCGCCTCGCTCTATCTCTCCTTCACCGACTACTCCGTGCTCGGCACCCCCGAGTGGACCGGGACGGAGAACTACCGGCGGATGCTCACCGACGACCCGCGGTTCTGGGCGTCCCTCACGGTCACGCTCACCTACCTCGTCGCGTCGGTGCCGTTGGTCCAGGTCTTCGCCCTGTTCCTCGCCGGCCTCCTCAACCGGGGCATCGGCGGGCTGACGATCTACCGGGCCGTGTTCTACGTGCCCTCGCTGATCGGGGGCAGCGTCGCCATCGCCATCCTGTGGCGCTTCCTCTTCGAGGGCGACGGGCTGCTGAACAACGCGCTCGGCAGCCTGGGAGTCGACACGAGCCACTCGTGGATCGGCACCCCCGACACCGCGCTGTACACACTGGTCATCCTCAACGTCTGGCAGTTCGGCGCCGCCATGATCATCTATCTGGCCGGGCTGCGGCAGATCCCCGCCGAGCTCTACGAGTCCGCGGCGGTGGACGGCGCGAGCCGGGCCCGCCGCTACTGGTCCATCACCCTGCCGCTGCTCAGCCCGGTGATCTTCTTCAACGTCCTGATGAACATGGTCGGCGCCTTCCAGGCGTTCAACACCGCCTACATCGTCAGCAACGGGACCGGCGGGCCGGCCGACTCCACCCTCTTCTACACCCTCTACCTGTACCAACGCGGCTTCGTCGACTTCGAGATGGGCTACGCCTCCGCGCTCGGCTGGGTGCTGCTGGCGCTCGTCGCCGCCTGCGCGGCCGGCCTGTTCGCGCTGAGCCGCCGCGTCGTGTTCTACGGAGACGAACGATGACCACGCACCAGCTCACCGCCAGGCGCAAGCGCCCGGCGGGGCCGCCCCGCCCGACGAACCCCCGACAGTTCCTGCGGCACCTCACGCTCATCGCGCTCGGCGTCGCCATGTTCTACCCGCTGGCCTGGATGATCGGCGCTTCCCTCCGGGCGGACGGCGCGATCGCCGACCCGGGGATCTGGCCGGGCGACGACTTCACCGTGGACGGCTACGTCGAGGGGTGGCGGGGAGTCTCCGGGGTGGCGTTCGGCCGCTTCATGCTCAACTCGTTCGCCGTCGCCGCGATGTGCGTGGCGGCCAACCTGATCGCCTGCTCGCTGGCGGCGTACGCGTTCGCCAGGATCGACTTCGCGCTGCGCAGGCTGTGGTTCGCCGTGATGATCGGCACGCTGATGCTGCCGCACCACGTCATCCTCATCCCGCAGTACATGATGTTCCGCGAGCTCGGCTGGATCGACACCTATCTGCCGTTCGTCGTCCCGAAGTTGCTGGCCACCGACGCGTTCTTCGTCTTCCTGCTGGTGCAGTTCTTCCGCGCCATACCGCGGGAACTCGACGACGCCGCCCGCCTCGACGGCTGCGGGCACCTGGGCATCTTCTTCCGCGTCATCCTGCCGCTGGCCAAGCCCGCCCTGGCCACCACCGCCATCTTCACCTTCATCTACAGCTGGAACGACTTCTTCACCCCGCTGATCTACCTCACCGACCCCGAGCTCTACACCGTCCCGCTGGCGATCCGCTCCTTCATCGACACGACCTCGAGCTCGGCCTTCGGCGCCCTGTTCGCCATGTCGGTCCTCTCCCTCCTGCCGGTTCTCGGCGTCTTCATCGCCTTCCAGAAGCTGCTGGTCGAAGGCATCGCCACCACCGGCCTACGCGGCTAGGAGCCCACCATGCGCATCGCCATCTCCAACGACCACGCCGGATTTCCGCTCAAGCCGCTGATCGTGGACACCGTGGGTCGCCTCGGCCATGAGGCGATCGACGTCGGCACGAGCGACGGCAGCCCCGTCGACTTCCCGCTCATGACACAGCGGGTGACCGACCTGATCACCTCCGGCCGCGCCGACCGCGGCGTCCTCGTCTGCGGCACCGGCGTCGGCGCCGCCATCGCCGCCAACAAGGTGCCCGGAATCCGCGCCGCCGTCATCCACGACACCCATGTCGCCCGGCAAGGCGTCGAGCACGACGACGTCAACGTCGCCTGCCTCGGCGCCTGGATCGTCGGGCCCCGCATCGCCGAGGACGCGCTCGCCGCCTACCTCGCCGCGCGCTTCAGCACCGAGCCGGACTTCCGCCGACGGGTCCGACAACTCGCCGACCTGGAGCAGACGGCCCAGGCAACCCCGAAGGGAGGTGATGCGCCGGACCGCACGCTCTGAACCCGGCCGTCGCGCCACGCAGGTCATACCGAACACAGACCGAGAAAGGGTCACACGCCATGGCGCTCTCCAGCGCGCGCAAGAAGGAAATCCTCGACACCGTCGCCAAGCTCCGGGTCACCGACGTCCGCGACGGCCTGGACTGGGTCGGTCGGCACAACGTCGGCACCGTCTCGCCCGAGATCCGGCCGCTGTGGCGCACCAAGGCCGCCGGCTTCGCCGTCACCTGCCGCCACATCCCCACCCAGCAGACCGTCCCCACCATGGCGCCCGGCGACTACACCAAGTGGGCCTACGAGTACTGGTACGGCGAGGTGTTCGCCAACAACCTCGCCGACCAGTTCGACGAGAGCTCCTTCCTCGTCGTCGACACCTGCAACACACCGACCCCCGCCGTGGGTTCCATGGACTCCATGATCTGGGCCGCCCTCGGCGCCCGCGGCGTGCTCACCAACGGCGGCACCCGCGACTCCGACGAGACGCTGGAGCAGAAGGCGATCCCCATCTGGTCCCGCTGGATCGTCCAGCCCATGTACCAGGGGCGGGTCGAGTGGGGCGGCCACAGCATGCCCGTCGAGATCGGCGGCCAGCTCGTCCGACCCGACGACCTGGTCGTCGCCGACGGCGACGGCGCCATCATCGTGCCCGAGGAACTCATCGACGACGTGCTCACCTACGCCATCCAGGAATCCGAGAACGACAAGCGCGCCCGCGCGCTGCTCTTCGACCGCCTCGGCATCCCGCGCAACGCGAGCACCGAGTCCGCCTTCGACGTCGAGCCGCACCCCTACGCGCTCTCCGCCGAAACCCTCGACAAACGCCTCAAGCGAGCCTGAGCACCGGGGCGCCGAGCAGGACCGTCACCACTCGGCGCCCCGCGTCACGCCGGTGTGGCGGAGGACGTGAGGGCCACCTCGGGGCCAGGTGCTGCTCGACCACCGCGAGTCCGGGACACCCTGCGCGCCTCCAAGGCCATGCAGGAGCGCGCCTTCGCCGACCCCAAGATCAAGTTCATCTGGGACAGCGAGGTCGCCGAGATCCAGGGCACCGACGGCAAGCTCTCCGGGCTGTCCCTGCGCAACACCCGCACCGGCGAGACCTCCGCGCTTCCGGTCACCGGCCTCTTCGTGGCCATCGGCCACGACCCGCGGGTGGAGCTGTTCAAGGGTCAGCTGGACCTCGACCCCGAGGGCTACCTCCGGGTCGAGTCGCCGACCACCCGGACCAGCATCCCCGGCGTCTTCGCCGCCGGCGACGTCGTGGACCACAGCTACCGCCAGGCCATCACCGCCGCCGGCACCGGCCGCTCCGCCGCACTCGCCGACGCTTCGACGCTTCCCCACCAGACCCACGACGAGGACACGGCAGCTGTCTGACCCCGCTCGCCGAACCCCTTCACCACGGAGTCATGGTTGGCCCTCCTCGCGAACGCCATGACGGTTCGCGGTACCGCCCCGCTTCTCAGGGGGCACGGTCAGGGCCAACACCGCCGGCCGCAGCGGCCGCCGTATCCCTGGCGGATGGCTCGTCAGTGCCGAAAGTGGTACCTGATCAGGCGCGAGTGTGCCTCATCCGCGGTCATGCCCAAGGTCTTCCGATCGTTTCCCAAGCCAGGTCGTCGGCAAGGACGGCGTGGGTGGCTTGGCGGCCGGTGCGCTGGGTGGCGCGTCTTCACACGTCGACCACGTTCGTCACCGCGGCTGCGACCGCCGCGCGGGCCGTAGGCCGGGCACAGGCTTCACGCGGCCAGCGACGTTCTGCCAGTACTTCGTGGCCGGCCGTCGCGATGGACGCTTCGGTCAGCCGCTCCGGGCCGGTTGTCGAGATGCGCCTGGGTGACGGCGAGTTGGGACTGGGTGTCGGCCCGAGTGATCAGCGGAGCGTGCCGGGCCGCGGTGTCGGCGGCCTGCCGCGTCGGAACGAGTGCTGACTGGTGGTGGCCGAGCGCGTCGGCGCGGGTGGCAGCGTGCGCACGGCTCCCCGCCACCTGCTGAGGGGCATGGATGACGGTGGAGTTCACCGCGGTGCCCCAGCCGTAGCCGCGTTTCCAGGCCCTACCGGGGCGACCTGGTAAAGCTGGCGTGCGCGTCGGCGGGAGGCGCCCCGCGCTGCTGGATGGGGTGACCGGCGTCCGCGTTCTCCGTTGTCGTGAGGAGGAGGTCTTCGTAGGTGTGGTGGTGGCGCGTGGTGACGCGGTGGTGCAGCAGATCGGCCGCGCGGGCGTGTTCGCCGATGTCGGTCAGGGCGCGTGCGAGGGTGTCCTGGACGATCTCCCGTTCCACCCGTACCCCGCCGAGTCGTTCGACTCTCTCGCCCAGGCCCGCCAGCAGGTCCACCGCCGCCCCGGGGTGGCCCGAGGTGAGGTGGGCGAGGGCCTCGGCGACCGGGGCCAGCACGTCGCGGTAGTCGGGGCGCTGGTCGGCGGCCGCTTGGTGGGCCAGGGCGTTGAGGTCGTCGGTCGCGGTCTCCACCGCCAGGGCCAGGGCCAGATTGAAGGTGTGGAAGACCTCCGCCATCCCGCCCGGCGCGGACAACAACTCCCGTACCAGCCGCAGGTCGCAGCGGCCGGCCGGGGACTGGCCGATGAGCAGCAGGCGCCAGTTCGTCGCCGCGCGCATGCCGACGTCGGAATGGGCCAGTGCGGTGTCCGCCCGGCGGCGCGCGTCGGGGAAGTCTCCGCAGGCGATCGACTGGAGGGCGGCGTGCCAGTTGAGGTGACCGAAGTTCATCGCCCCCGGGTCCACTGCCAGCCACTGGTCGAGGAAGGAGACGGCGGCAGGGCCGACGCCCAGTTCGTGCTCGGCGTGCGCGCGGGCGTGCGCTGCCACGCCGGAGCGTGGATACCGGGCCAGCGCTCGCTCGGCCAGCTCGTGGGCTTCTTCCACCCGGCCCTGTTCCGCCCGTACCGAGGCCAGCCAACTCGCCCAGGTCCAGCTGTCCGGGCCGGCCGCGGCGTACTGCTTCTCGACCAGGGCGTCGCCGTGTTCGCGGTAGGCGGGGTCCCCGCAGTCGTGGAACGCGCCCAGCATGAGCCCGGCCACCTCGTCCGTCGGCCACTGCGCGAAGTGCCTCACCAGGTGATCGGCGGTCAGCCGGTAGTGCCGGTGCGTGTGGAGGAACACCCCGTGGACCAGGCTCGCCTGTCGTGGTCCGACGGCCCGCGCGTCCCGGTGCGCGACCACCAGCTCCTGCTTCAAGGCCGCGTCGCTGAGACCGTCGCCCGTTGCCAGCATCAGCAGCGCGCGGGCCACGCCGCAGTTCGGGTCCTCGCGAGCCCACTCCCGCAGCAGGGGCAGCCCGCGCCCGCTCAGCGCCAGCAGCTCCCGCACCGCGGCGTCCTCCAACGACACTTCCGAAGACATCCCGACCGCCTCTGTCCGCCGCTGCTCAGACGTTCGCCCTGAACAGCGCGGTACAGACGATGCCGCTGTTCCCGCACTGCTGACGTGACAGGTTCAACGGCAGGCCGACGTTGTTGCCGCCCCCCGCTCCGCTGCCGGAAACGGTGCTGCCCGTGGCCTGCGCGTCGCCCTGTAGGACACAGGTGTTGCCGAACACCGCGTTCCCGATCCCGACGACGCTGGCCTGAGCGGCACCGGCCGGAACCAACGCCGCGCCGGCCGCCGCACCGACCACCGCGCTCACCACCGCGGTCCGCCTGGCCGACTTCCGCGCGCCGCTGCCCACGTTCCGCGTCTCCACGTGCATCACGTCCCTCCTTCAGCCGGGACCCGATCCCGGCGCTTCCCTCTAGATCGCGCCACGGAGACCACGCCCGAGCCGCACCCCTCCCAACGATCCAGGCCCGCTCCCGACACTCCCAACGAAACCTCCGAGCGGATGGCAGCTCTCAGAAGGACGCTGCGGGAGACGCCGTGCTCGCTGTCGGGCGTACCGACGGCCTGCGATCAGGCCGTGGAGTGCGGCGAAACGACAGCGGGCGTTCGCGGGTGGATGCGGCGCGAGCCAGGGAGGTTCCGCTGGCGTCACAGGCCGTTGGTGTAGAGGAGTTGGTTGGGTGAGTTGGGGCCGAGGCGGGTGAGGACGTCTTTGGTGGAGTCGGCCGTGAGCCGGTCGATGATGTCCTGGGGAGTGGCCTGGGGATCCCGCTCTCGGAGGAGGGCGGCGGCTCCGGCGACGTGGGGCGCGGCCATGGAGGTGCCGTTGAGAGTGCTGGATCCGCCGCCGAGCTTGGCGGACACGATCGAGACGCCGGGCGCGTACAGCGAAAGGCAGGTGCCGTGGTTGCTGAAGCTGGCCTGGCGGTCCTGCTGGTTGACCGCGCCGACGGTGAGGGCGTTCCGCGCGCGGGCGGGAGAGGCCTCGCAGGCGTCCTGGGCGCTGTTTCCGGCCGCGACGACGGGCAGCACGCCCTGGTCGGCGAGTGCGTTCACGGCCGCGTCGATCGCCTCGGAGGGGGGTCCGCCGAGGGAGGCGTTCACCACCGCCGGCTGCTGGGCGTGGGCGGCGATCCAGTCGAGGCCCGCGAGGGAGGCGGCTGTCGAGCCCTCTCCCTGGCAGTCGAGGACGCGGACGGCGACCAGGGACACGGCGCGTGCCACGCCGTAGGTCCGGCCGCCGACGGTGCCCGCCACGTGGGTGCCGTGGGAGTGGCAGTCCTGACCGTTGTTGCCGTCGTCGACGGCGTCGAACCCCACGGTGGCGCGCCCCTCGAACTCCTCGTTGCCGGTCTCGATGCCGGTGTCGAGGACGTACGCGGTGACTCCCTCGCCGGTCCCGGTGACCGTGAACCGGTCGTCGAGTGGGAGGTCGCGCTGATCGATCCGGTCCAGCCCCCAACTCGCCACCTCGGCCACGGGCGCGGGCGCGGCCACGGTGTCGACGCTGATCCGGGCGTTCTCCTCGATCGCCTCGACAGCGGGCAGCGTGCGCGCCAGCCGCAGCTGGACCGGGGTGAGGGGGACGGCGAAGCCGCGCAGCGCCGTGCCGTAGGTGAACAGGGGCTGGACGCCGAGTTCGTCCAGCACCGCCTCCGGCGAGAACCCGGACTCTACGGTGACGATGTACTCGCCAGGAACCGCCGCCAGGGAATCCGCCACCGCGACCGAGCGCTCGCCGGGCCCGGTGGTGGCACTCACGCCACCGGCGCTACCGATCAACGACGCGAACAGCAGGAGAACAACCGCTAGCCGGCGGGCACTCACGCGCATACACACTCCAACACACAGGACGGGAACTGCTCGCTGACCCGAACACAGCCAGGAGGACAAATGGCTCGGGCCCGCGGCACGAAGAGGACCGGGAACCGTGGCGCCAGGACCGGACGGGAGGCGAAGGAAGAATCAGCTGGTCGTACGGGCTGGCTCATTGCCAGCGAGCGTCTGGGCGCGCTGCCTCAAGTCCTGCGGGACGTCGTCCCGCTGAGCGACATCGCGGACCAAGTCCCGCACCTCCGCCGTTGTGTCAGCGGCCCCCTCGTCGCTGTTCTCGTCGTCACCCGCGTTGGAGAGGTTGATGAACGTGTCCATGCGTGAATTCCTCATTCTGGTGGAGAACGTGTGGTCAGTGCACGATCATGCACACCAGGCAGACGCGATGGACGACGCCACCACGCGAACACTCCGAAGGAGTGAAAACCAGAGGGCCGGAGACCCGAGCGGTCGGCGCGAAGAGGCGGGTAGGCACTGTGCGGTGTGAGATCGGCTCGTTTTCGGCCGGCTCTTGCGAGGCATGCGTCGGGCCAGCCCGGCCGCCGGTCCTGGAGCCGTGGGGCGCCAGAACCGGACGGGAGATGGTGGAGGCGATCAGCCGGTCTTCCCTGCGCCCTCCTTGTTCTCGATCGCCTGGGCGCGCTGCCTCAAGTCCTGGGGAACGTCGTCCCGCTGAGCGACATCGCGGACCAAGTCCCGCACCTCCGCCGACGCGTCGGGGGCGTCCCCGTCGCTGTTCTCGTCGTCACTCGAGCTGTTGATGGCCAGGTAGCTCATGGGCGTACTCCTCATTCCGGCAGTCGTACTGCTGGTGCACGATCCTGCACGTCACGCAGGCGCCGTGGGTGACGCCGCAGCGCGAACCGTTCGAAGGAGTGAAAACCAGCGGGCCGGAGCGACGGACCGACCCGAGGGCGCCAGTGCGCGCGATGCGTCGGCCGTGACGCATCGCTCGTCCTCGTGAGCGCACCCGTGAGACCGGCGCGGTTCACCCCTTGGGCGCTCCGCTGTTCGCTGATCGTCTACGGGCTCGTGTCGTCCGCCCGCGCTGCCCGCGCTGCCCGCGCTGCCCGCGCTGCCCGCGATCGCCCAAGAGTGGCCGCGGGGCTCTGGATCACCGCCGCGCACACCGCAAGCCGTTCCGCGGGCCGCCACCCGTCTGGATCGCACGGCTTGCCCGCATCACGGGTCCCGCAGTGACCACCACCGACCCGAACAACCGAAACGGCCCGCCAAAAGAACCGACGGACCGTCACGAAAGATCGAGGCTAGGGGCCCAGAACAGTCGTGCCGTGATAGCCGGAGCTTCCGTTGTGGGTAGGGCTGCCTGTGAACTCTGGATGCCCGAATTCGGTGAAGGTAGGCGACAGCTTGTGACCGATGACGACCCGAAGGCTCCAGTCGCAACCGAGGACGGTTCCAGTTCGCGACGGTCTGTCCCCCGGCGTAAGGGGCGTTCGAGCAGTGGTCTCGCGGGAAGGACATTGCCCGAGCTGCAGCAGATGGCTGCCGCGTTGGGGATCAAGGGCGCCAGGCGGATGCGTAAGAGCCAGCTGATTTCGGCGATCTCCGATGCCCAGAAGCGCGCCAGAGGGGAAAGCCGAGCCAAGACGGCGGCGTTACCGGTCACGATCTATATCTCGGACGAGGCCGCGCATCGCGAGGTCGAGTCCGCGGTGGAGGAAGTGCTGCGGTCAGCCGGACTGAGAATCGTGGAGCGGGAGGACCCGATCTTGGGGTCCTGGTTTCGTCGCATGCGCGCAGCCGTGGGGCGCGTCGCGCGCTCGGAAGTGGTGCGAGAGGGCGCATTGACGGCCGCGCATGTCGCTGACACCCGGCTGGTGCTGGCCCAAGACGCGACGATCACCTCCACCATGCTGCTGAACCTCGGTCCGGTGATCACTGCGCTTCAGCCGACGAAGGACGCTGTTCTCCGTATCGGCGCGCTGCTGATCGTCAAGGTCGACTGGACCGTGAGCGTCTTCCAGTTGACCGCGGCCCAGCAAGCCGTGCTGGACCATCAGCCGAAACTCGCCACGTCTCCGCAGGACGTGATCAAGGCACTTGAGCTACCCGAGTCGTCGGCGCCGTCGCTGGCCGAGTAGGTCCGCGGCGGGTAGGCCCACGGGTTCCCATGTATACCGTCCGTTGGTGTGTATCGCGCAGGATAGACAGCAACTCCCGACTCGGTTGAGATCGCCCCGGCCGCGCGGGGTTTCGATTGGATCAACAGGTCTGCTCGGCCGGGGGCCCGTTGCCAGGATCGCGGCATGACACCAGAGGTTGCCGCGCTGATCGGCGCGGGCATCGGGACCGCTGGCGCGGTGGTCGGCGGCGTTCTCGGGTTTCTCGCAGGCCGGCCCAGGCTCGCGCCACCGTCAAGGGGGTGCGGATGCAGTTGGAAGGCCAGCGCGAGGATGCCCTGTGGCAGGCCGAACTCGATGCGCATGCCGCGTTGATCGGCCAGTTCCACCAGGTCCGGATCGCGATAGCCAACGCGATCGCTCTCTTCGGAATGCCACGTGCCGAGGCTGCGCAGGTCGCGGCTCATGGACACGGCACTCGGGTCGAGGCGTTGGCCCTTGTGACGAAGCTCGCTCAAGAGTGCTGGCACCGGGAACTCCTGCTGAAAATGTGCCACCCGCGGCGCCTGTCGGGCGGCATGACGGCTCCTCGGTGTGTTGGCGGACACGGGCGTCGAGCGTCCAAGTGGGGCTGGCGTTCACTCTTGCGAGTGATGCTTGTGGATGTCGCTTCGTGGGGGAACTCGTCTCTCTACCGTGCGAGTCGCGTGGGCCCGTGTTCCCGAACCGCCCGCGCGGGGAGAGGTTGTGGACACGACATCAGCGGCCGGCGCCGCCCCGGAAGGCACCGGCCCGGAGGGCACCGGCCCGACGGCGCGGTTCGACGTGCGGGCCCGCGGCTCGGCCCGGGTCTTCGTGGCCGGGCGCGACCTGAACGTCACGCTTCCGCCGCCGCCACAGGTCCCGGTGGCGGCGCTGCGCAGCCTGCCACGGGACATCGCCTCGTTCACCGGCCGCGAGGTCGAGATCGCGCGGGTGTGGGAGGCCGGGCGGTCGGCCCGGGTGGTGGCCATCCACACGGTGGACGGAATGGCCGGCGTCGGCAAGACCGCGTTCGCCGTGCACCTGGGCCACCGGCTCGCCTCCCGGTTCCCCGACGGCCAGTTGTTCCTGCCGCTGCACGCCCACACCCCGGGCCGGCCACGGACCGCTCCCGTCGACGCCCTGGCCGCGCTCCTGCTCGCCTCCGGCCTCGACCCGCGGAACGTGCCCGAGGGACTGGACGCGCGCGCCGGCCTGTGGCGCCACCGCGTGGCCGACAAGCGGCTGTTGCTCATCCTGGACGACGCGGCCGACCACGCCCAGGTCGAGCCCCTGTTACCCGGCGCCGGGGAGAACCTGGTGCTGATCACCAGCCGCCGCAGGCTGGCCGCCCTCGACGGCGCCGCACCGCTCTCGCTCGGCGTGCTCCCGCCCGACGACGCGGCCCGGCTCTTCCACCACCTGGCCGGGCGCCCCACCGACACCGCCGCGGTCGCCACGCTCACGGAACTCTGCGGGCGACTTCCCCTCGCCGTGGCGCTGCTCGCAGGTCGGTTCGCCCACCACCCGCACTGGGAGCCGTCCGCCCTCGCCGAGAAGTTCGCCGCCGCACAGAACCTGCTCGGGGAACTCGCCGCGGGCGACCGGGCGGTGCGCGCCGCCTTCGACCTGTCCTACCACTCCCTGCCCCCCGCGCGGCAGCGTCTCTTCCGGCTGCTCGGCCTGCACCCCGGCCTCGACATCGACGCACCGGCCACGGCCGCCCTGTCCGGCCTCCCGGTGCCCGAGGCCGAGTCCGAACTCGAAGCCCTCTACCTCGACCATCTCGTCGACTCCACCGCCGCCGGCCGCTACCGCCTGCACGACCTCGTCCGCACCTACGCCCGTGACCTCGCCGCCGAGCAGCAGACACACCGGGAGCGCTCGGCGGCAACCGACCGGCTCCTCGACTACTACGAACGGGCCGCCGCCGTGGCCGGCCGCCATCTCCACGACGAGCCGCGGGCGTTCACCGCCGCGGGCCACCACCTCGCCGCCGGACCGCCCGGTGCTCATCTGGACTCCCCGCAGCAGTGCGTGGGCTGGCTGCACGCCGACCGCGCCAACCTGTTGGCCTGCGCCCACCACGCCCTGGCCACCGAACGTCCCGATCGAGCGGCCCGACTGGCCACCGCCGTGGCCGCGTTCCTGCGCCAGCACGGCCCGTGGGACGAGGCCACCGCCCTGCACCAGGCCGTCGCCGACGCCGCCGCCCGCTCCGGCGACCGGACGACGGAGGCCGACGCCCTGTCGGACCTCGGTCGGCTGCGGTACCTCGGCGGCGACTACCACGGTGCCGCCGAACTCTTCCACCGCGCGCTCGACGGTCAGACGGCCAGCGGCAACGTCCTCGGCCAGGCGGACGCCGTGCGGGAGTCGGGCTGGTGCAGGTATCTGATGGGCGGCTACCGCGAGGCCGAGGAGCTCACCGGGCGGGCGCTCTCCCTCTACCGTTCTCTCGACAGCCGCCTCGGCCAGGCCAACGCCCTGTACGACGCCAGCGGCATCAACTACTCCGTGGGGGACTACCCGGCCGCCGCCGAGTCGGCCCGACAGGCACTCGCACTGCTCGAACCCCTCGACAACCGGCTCGGCCAGGCGCGCGCCCTGTTCGGCCTGGGACAGGCGCACTACGCCCTCGGGGACTACCGCGAGGCCCTGCGGGTGGCCCAGCGATCCCTGGACCACTACCGCACCCTCGGCAACCGCATCGGCCAGGCCAACGCCCTGCGGTTGCTCGGACGGATCCAGCACGTGACGGGAGACCAGCAGGCCGCCGCCGACCTGACCTGCCAGTCGCTCGACCTGCAACAGACCGTCGGCAACCAGCACGGGGTGGGCAACGCGCTGACCCATCTGAGCCGGGTCAGCCAGCAGGCCGGCGACTCGGTGGCGGCGATCGAGTTGGCTCACCGGGCCCTGAGCGTCCATCGCGGACTCGGCAACGCGCACGGCCAGGCCAACGCCCTGCTCGAACTCGGCCGGGCCCGGCACGCGACCGGCCGCCACCGGATCGCCCGCGACGCCCTCGGACGTTCACTCGCGCTGTTCCGCGAGGTCGGCGACATCCAGGGCGAGGCCGAGGCGCGGCACTCCATCGCCGAACTCCTCCTGACCACCGCCGGATCCGCCGCGGCACACGGCGAGTTCCGGCGCAGCCTGGAACTCGCCCGACGCGCCAACAGCCCGCTTGACGAGGCCAACGCCCTCGCCGGCATCGCCCGCTGCCACGCGTCCGACGGCGACCGGGCGGCGGCCCGCACCGACCTGACCGCGGCCCTGACGCTCTACCGCCGCATCGGCGCCGCCGCGAGCGACACCACCGCCGCGCTTCTCACCCACCCGGTGTCCCCGCCCACGGCCTGAGACACCTCTCCCGCACGGGACCGACGTCGGCATCAGGGCGACTGGTCCCGCTTGGCGGCCGTTGCTGGACGGGTTCGCAACGGCCTGCGTGCGGCTTGGATCACGACGGACGGGGCGTCGGCGTGATGCTTCGGAGTTTGTCGACGGCCATTGAGTCGTCTCGCTGGCGGTGCGGCGCCGGAGGCTTCGGCGTCGCTCAGCGGCCAAGGTGTCCTTCGGGTGCGGTTGTGGAGATCCGTAGACATCTCGGAAGCGGCATGGGCAGCAGCCAGATCCACCCGTGAGGGAGGACCTCGCTGGCTGGTCCGATGGCTTTGAGGAGGGGCCGCCGTCGGTGGTGGGCCGGGTCGAATCGGGGTCGAATTGGGGTGGGTGACTGTGATCGGCTGCGATCCGCTCTGGGGGCATCACCCCACTCAGGGCTTGTATGGCCCGGCGTGATGCCGGGCCTGACGGGGGCGGCGGGTGAACCCGGCGTACAGGCCGCCGCTGACCGTCTCCCCGGTGATCGGATGAGGCGTCCGCCGGAGGACACCTTGGGATTTTGGTGTGCGTTCGCGGCGACTGATGCGAGGGCTGATCCAGGGCCGCCTACGGCGCACGGTCCTTCATTCCCCGAGGCCCTGGCTGAACCCGCCGTCCACGGGCAGTTCCAAGCCGGTGGTGAAGGTGGCCTCCACGGCCAGGTACAGCGCGGCGGCGGCGACTTCCTCCACGGTGCCGCCGCGGCGCATGGGCGTGGTGGCGTTGCCTTGTTCGACGAACTCCGAACGCTGATCGTCGGTCAGGTCGGCGACTCCCATCGTGGGGGTGAGGATGAAACCGGGTGCGATCGCATTGACGCGGATGTTGCGGGGAAGCAACTCCGCGGCGAGCACCTTGGCGAAGGCGGCGACTGCCTCCTTGGCCCCGGAGTAGGCGCTGAGGCCCGGGAAGATCTGGTCATTGGAGACGGTGGTGAACACGATGGAGCCGCCCTCGGACACCAGAGGCGCCAGCCGCTGCACGGTGAAGAAGGAGCTTTTGGCGTTGACTTCGAAGATGCGGTCCCACGAGTCCTCGGTGACCTCTTCGAGAGTCTGGAACTCGGCGATGCCATGGTTGACGAACAGGTAGTCGATGCCACCCAGGATGTCGGCGACCTGGTCCCTGAGGGCGGCGATGGCGGCCATATCGGTGGCGTCGGACCGCACCGGGTGGGCCAGCGGGGTATCGAGCGCCGCTTGAGCCTCGGTCAGTCGGTGTTCGTTACGTCCGGTGTAGACGACCTCGGCGCCACGGTCGGTCAGGGCCCGGACAACGGCCTGCCCCATACCGATGGTGCCGCCGGTGACGACGGCCTTCTTGCCCGCCAGGGCTTTCGGGTCGATGGTCGGGGGTCGCTGAGCGCTGTGGTTCGTTGTCATGGCGGTTACGCTAAACCTTGACATTGACGTGAGAGTCAAACTTCTGTGACGGGAGTCATATGTTCATCGGAGAGCTGTCGCGTCGCACCGGCGTCAGCGCCAGAGGGCTGAGGTACTACGAGGAGCAGGGCCTGCTACAGCCGCAGCGGCGGGCCAGCGGTTATCGCGAGTTCGCCGATTCCGATGTGGCGGCGGTGCGTCGGATTCGGGTCCTGCTGACGGCAGGGCTGAACACCGGCCTGATCCGGGAGGTGCTGCCGTGCGTGGCCGACGAGGGCGCCATACTGGCACCGACCTGCGAGGAAATGACCAAGGACCTGCGACACGAACGCGAGCGCTTGAGCAGTTCCATCGAGCAACTCCAGGCCGCCCACGCCATGCTCGACTCGATCATCCACGCGGGCGAATCGGTCACCGTCCGGGCCGAGTGTGACGCATAGGGGCGCGCTTGCGGAGCTGAGCCTCCGTAGAGGCCCAGCTCACCGGCTCCCGCTACGCGACCAGGACTGTGCGGGCCCGTTCGTGGAAGTCGCGGGCGGCGGGTTCGGTGCTGGTGCTCATCTGGTCGGCGAGGTCGAGGAGGGGGGATGTGGTGCGGCTCGAGCTGATGTCCTCGGCTAGGTCAAGGGCCCGATTGGCGGTGTCCGCTGCGCGTTCGATCTCGCCCTGCTGGAACTGGACGTCGGCCTGCCGAGTAAGAATCCATGTCTTGTCGCGGACCCGATCGCTGGGGAAGGCGGCCAACGCGACGTCGAACAGCGCGGCGGCGTCGTCCAATTCACCCATGTTGCTGTACCCGGATGCGGTGCTGGCTTGGAGTTCGGCTCGGTCGTACCAGTAGGCCCAGGCGGGGTCGTCCTCGATGCGGTTGTCGGCTTCGGCGAGGAGTTCTTGGGCGCGGTCGAGGTCTGCCCAACAACGGCCGTCGCCCAAGTGCGCCCGGGTGCGTCCTCGGCGAGAGGTGAGCATGGACTCGACGCGCAAGGTGGTGCGGCCCCGGGCAGCGGCCAGAGCCGCGGAGGTCATCGCCTCGGCATCGTTGAGGCGGTTGGTGTACCTCGCGGCTTGAGCCCAGAAGCCGAGGATGTTGGCGCCGAGCGCGTCGTCACCGGCGATTTTCGCGGCGCGGAGCGCGGTCTCGAACGTGCCGTCCGCACACTCGCCGTGCACATCGAAGGTGGCGGCGCCGCGTTGGCGGGCGAGGTCGGCGACGGCGGCGTACAGGCGGGCGCGGTGCTCATCGCTGTAGCTGCGGGTGCGGAGCAGGCCGTTGACGAGGGCGAGCGTGCTGGCCGTTTCGGGCAGAATCGCGCCACCGCCGTCGGCGTCGTCGAGTCGCCAGAGAGACTGAACGCGTCCTTCGATCCGCGCGACGGCGGCCTCGCCGATGCGCTGTCCGGTGGTCAGCTGGCCGGCGGCGACGGGGTCCGCAGTGAGCCAGGCGAGGAGCGAGGCGGTGAGGGTGCCGCCGGAGATGAGGACGAGTTCCCTGCGTGTGACGTCCATGGGTGCACCACCTGCGAGGTCATTGAGCGCTTGGGCTGCGCCGGGCAGGGTCCAGGGCCGCGGGGTGGGTCGTTGGGCGGGATCGTCGGCGAGCCACTGTGGCCATGGTCGCTCATCCACCAGCCCGCGCGGAATACCCAGTTCGTCCGCGATCAGTTGCTGGGTGGGCCGGTCGGGCATCCGGTCCTTCTCCCAGTGGCAGACGCCGTCGCGCCCGGTCCTCAGCGGCCGCCCCGCCTCGATGCTGCGTCGGCGGAGCCGGCGCGCGAACTCGGCCTGCGTCAGCCCTCGTGCGTCGCGTGCGCGTTTGAGCAGGTAGCCGAGGGGGCGCTTGGTCTTGGGGGACGGGCGTGTGGTGGTCATCCTGCCTTCGCTCTCACCTCGCTGCGGACACACGCGGTAAACGCAGGGTAGCTGACTGCTCCGCATCGGGGCAGGTCAGCGGGTGTTGCTCCTTGTTGCTCCTCGCGGCAGCGGGTGGCAACGGGATTGATCTACCGCGGAGTTCGGGATCTTCGAGAGCGTTGAGGGGCCGCCATCTCGCCGTCGAGATCCGCCCCGGAGGAACGCCATGCCGCCCATGCCGAAACGCCTACTGATCTGTGCCGACGACCTTCGGGGTCGCTGGCTGTCCACCGGTGGCGACAAGCCGGTCCGGGAGTCCGGCCTCGTCGAGCACACCCACCAGCTGCTCGCCGGGCTCGCGCGCCGGCACCCCGGGACTCGGGTCACCGTCGCCTTCACCGGCGCGGCCGAGCCCGGCGGGCTGGCGGAGTTGATGACTCCGGAGGGGACGCGGGTCCGGGTTCTGGCCATCGCGACCCGGTTCCCCGAGTTCCTCCAGGACCGCGGCAACCGGGCCTGCCCGATCCGCACCCACCGCTACTACGAGGAAGGCCTCGACCGGCCGGACAATGGCCTGTGGCGGTCGTTGGCCGAGCAGTACGCGAAGGCCGTCGAGCAGGCGGACGCCGTACATGTGTTGGCGCAGAACGTCGATCCCCTCGTCGCGTTGCTCAAGGCCAGGGAACGGGGGCTGGTGGCCGCCGACCTGCGGCTCACCGGCTTGATCCATGACACCACCGACACCGGCCGACGTATCGAGTTCGTGGCGCGTCGGTTGCTCGCCGGACGGGTGGACCTGCGGCTGATCGCGGGTTCGGAGTTCGTGCGGCGCACGCTGGTCTCCGCCGGCGTCCCGGAGAGCGCCGTAACGGTGGTGGCCAACGGGATCGATGCGGGGCGCTTTCGTTCTCTGGTGGCGAGGGCGTCGGGGGACGGGGTGTTCCGTCGGATCCGTGAACGCAACGGCGTCGATGTCGGTCACCGCGTCATCCTGGTGCCGGGGCCACGTGTGCCTGGGCGCGGTCATGAGGACGTCATCCGGGCCGTGGACGTGCTGGTGCGTCGTGGGCGGCTGCGGAACTCCTGCGTCGCCGTCACCGGCGCCGGGCTCGTCGATCCGCGCTGGCCTGGCTATCAGGACCATCTCGCCCGGCTCATCAGAGAGGCCGGCCTGCGCGATCGCGTCCACCTCCTCGGCCCGCTCAACCGCCTTGAGACGGTCGCCTGCTACGACTCCGCCGACCTCGTGGTGCGCCCGCCCCGGGTGCCGAGTCCGCTGGGCTACAGCCTGATCGAGGCCATGCTGGCGGGCGCGCCCGTCGTCACCACCGCGCGGGGCGGAGCCGGCGACGTCATCGAGCACCGCCGCAACGGGCTGCTCGTCCCGCCCGGCCGGCCGCCGGCCCTCGCCGAGACCATCGAGACCGCGCTGACGGACCGGGATCTCCACGGCCGGCTCGCCGTCGCCGGTCGTGCGACCGCCGGGCGACTCACCCAGGACGCGATGGTCGACGGCTACGAGGCCGTACTCACCCGCGCCGCCCCAGCACGCCCCATCCACCGGCGGGCGGGCATGCGGTGACGCACGCCCTCGACCACCCCACGGTCTTTCAGCGGGCGGGGATCTCGTGCGCGCTCTGCGGCCACTTCCTCGCGGACGCGCCGGGGACTCGTGTCGTCGCCTCGGCCGGGTTGTCGGCCTGCGCGCCGACCTGCCGCACACACCAGCGGATCGCCTGTCGCGATACCTGGCCGACCACCACGACGGACGCCGCGGTCCTCCTCGTTCTCCTCGCCGCCGTCGTCCTCGCGCTGCTCCGCCCGGCGGCGGGTGCCCACCCGATCACCGTCCCCGGGCCGTGCCTGGCCACCGCCTGCTCACCGGCCCGCGCGCTGGCCTGACCCCGGTCGACGACCACGAGAGGAAACGGATGACATGGCACACAGCGAATTGATGTGTGACGCCTTCCTCGGCGAGCACACCGTGCGGCCCCGGTTCGCCGTCGACACGGCGCTGGCCTGGCGCTGCTACCTGACCGACCGGGCGGCGGAAGCGGTGGGCTGGCTGTGGATGGACCTGAGCCGACCAGGCGCACACCGGCAGGGCGAAGCCGGCTGGCGCGCCGGGGAGTGGCGGTTGCGCGGCTACCAGCGCGCCCTGGCCCGACTGCGCCGAGGCGAGCCCGTCACCCTCACCCTCGGCACCCACCGCTGGGAGATACGGCCGGTGCGCGCGCTCCGCCTCGTACCCGTACCTCCCGTATCGAACGAAGGACGTCGCACGTGCCCACCCACCTCGACCGCGGCTACCAGCGACTCTCCGCCCCCGCCGCCCGCCTCTACCGGCTGATGGGCCTGCACCCGGTGCCCGAGCTCAGCTCGGACGTGACGGCCGCGGCTCTCGGCGCCACCTCCCACCATGCGCTGGAGGAGTTGCTGGCCGCCGACCTCGTCAGCGAACTGCCCGCCGCCAGCGGTGGGCAGGACCGGTACGGCATGCTGGCCGCCGTCCACGGGCACGCCGCCGGACTGGCCGAGCAGCACGAGAGCCAGCCGGCCAGGTCGGCGGCGTTCCAGCGGATCTGCGACTCCTACGTGCTGTCCGCCGCGGCTGCCCGCGCCGAACTCGAGCCCTACCGCTCGGCCCTACCCGCTTACGCCGACCCCGCGCCGCACGCGATCTTCCTCGGACGGCACGAGGCACTGGGCTGGTTGCGGACCGAGTACCCCGCGCTCCTGGCCGTCATCCACCACGACCAGGCGCCGGGGCGCGCCGTGTACCAACTCGTCAGCTCGCTGTGGCCGTACTGGCTCAGCCTCGGCGGCAGCCACCAGGCACGGTCCGCCCACCGGCTCGGGCTCGCCGCGGCGCGAACCGCGCGGGACCGGGAGGCCATTGGCCGCCTGCTCACCCACTCCGGCCTGCTCGAACGCTCCACTGATCCGCAACACGCCCGCGGGCTGCTCTTCGAAGCCGTGCAGCACTACACCGTCGCCGGCGACACCCGGCGCGCCGCCTGTGCGCTTCACCACCTCGGGCTGGCCAACAAGGCGCTCGGCCGCGTCGACGAAGCACGGGACCTGTGGTGGCGCGCCGTCGCCGACTGCCGGCACCAGGGCGAGGAACGCACCGCCGCCCTCGCGCTGACCGCGCTGGCCGGCCTGGCCAACGAGACCGCCCGGCACGCCGAAGCCGCCGCGCTGGCCAGCACCGCCTACGACACGCTCATCCTCACCAGCCCAGGACCCGACCCGCACAGCGCCGCACTCGCCCAGCTGCAGTGGGCCCGCGCCGAGGCCGCGACCGGCAACACCGACCGAGCCCGCGACCTCCTCTGCGCGGCGGTCGAGACGCTCGCGGGGCTGGGCGTCTCCCGACACTGCGGCCTCGCCCTCGTCCAACTCGGCGCCGTACACGCCGGCGAGGGCGCCCGCGACCGCGCGCTCGACTGCTACCGCCACGCCGCACGCCTCGCCGAGGACCGACACGACGCCCGCGACCTCGCCACCATCCAGCACGCCATCGACGCACTCGCCGGGCTCACGAGCTGAACGGGGCGGCGCGGAGGAACGGCTGCCGTCCGCCCGAAGCGGACCTCCAGAAGGAAGGCTGGCCTCGGGGGCGCGCTGATCACCGTGGTGGCACGGGGGAGAGCTGGTAGGTGGTGCCGGCGGTGGCGGTGAAGGTCACCAGGGTCGGTTCCGGTCGTTGCACGGCGACCGGCTGGCCGCCGGCGGTCACGTCCACGGGGACGGAGGTGCGGACGCGGACCGTTCCGGCGGCGCGGGGGCGCAGGGTCGCCTGGGTGATCACGCCGCCCGCCCAGGCGATGTCCACGGTGTGGCCGCCCCTGGCGAGCAGTCCGGTGACTCGACCGCCGGGCAGGGCCGGCGGGAGCGCGGGCAGGAGGTGCGTCTCGCCGGCGTGGGAGTGCAGGAGCCATTCGGCGATGCCGGCGGTGGCGCCGAAGTTGCCGTCGATCTGGAACGGCGGGTGGAGGCAGAACAGGTTGGGGGCGGTGCGGTCCGGGGTGAGCTGGGCGCGCAGCAGTTGGTAGGAGCGGTTGCCGTCCTCCAGCCTGGCCCAGAAGTTGATCTTCCAGGCCAGGGACCAGCCGGTGCCGGCGTCCCCTCGTCGTTGCAGCGTGACGCGCGCCGCCTGGGCCAGTGACGGGGTGCCACGGACGGTGATCTGGTTGCTCGGGTGGAGTCCGTAGAGGTGGGAGACGTGCCGGTGGGTCTGCTCGGGGGCGCCGGCGTCCCAGTCCGCCTGCCACTCCTGGAGCTGCCCCTGCGCGCCGACCCTGGTCGGCGCCAGCCGGCCACGCAGCGCCAGGACCCTGGCGCGGAGGTCCGCGTCGGTGCCCAGCAGCGTCGAGGCGTCGGCCACGGCCTGGAAGAGGTCTCGGATGATCTGCGTGTCCATGGTGGGGCCGGCGCACACGGAGACCCCCGGGTGGTGCGAGTTCTCCGGCGAGTTCGAGGGGTTGGTCAGCCGGAGCCGGCCCGTGCGGTCGTGGGGGCGGCGCCGGCGACCGCGCCGGCGGCGGAAAGTGCGAGGAAGTGCCGTCGGGCCTGGCTGCTCAGCGCGTGAACTGCCACCAGTTCACGTTGAAGAGGGAGCCGCTGCCGCCGGTGAACCGGAGGTAGAGGTCGCGGGTTCCGGTGGCGCCGGTGACCGGGCAGGAGACGGTGGTCCAGGTCTGCCAGCCTCCGGTACCAGGCACGTCGCACGTGCCCGCCCGTGGGCCGGTGGCGCTGTCCAGTCGCACCTCGATGGTGCCGCCACCGGCCGCCGAGGCCACCCGCGCGGTGAAGGAGCTCGCTCCCGTCCCGAAGGCGGCGCCCTTGACCTTGAGCCAGTCGCCGTTGTCGATGTAGCCGACGTTCATTCCGCCCTCACTGGACGGTTCGGTCTCGACGCCGGAGGCCCAGGCGCTCGTCTCCGCCTCCTGGCGGACGAACGGGTTGAGCGTGCCCAGCTGTGGCACCCCGGCGGTGGTCATGTTGAGCGTCGGGATGGTGCCGTCGGCGTGGTACTGGAACCTCTCCACGGCGACCGAGCGGGTGAAGCCGCCGCCTCCCGGCAGTGCCCCGTTGTGGTAGAAGAAGTACGAGTTGCCGCGGAAGTGGATGATCCCGGGGTGGTTGGTGAAGCTGCTGCCCTGCGCGGGCATGATCGTTCCCCGGAAGGTCCAGGGCCCGGTGGGGCTGCGCCGTGGAGTAGGCGATGGACTCCGAGCAGCAGTTCGCCGCGAAGACCATGTAGGAGAGGCCGTTGCGCTGGTAGACCCAGGGCGCCTCCTCGTAGAGCGTCGGGCGGGACGGGTTCCCGTCGCGTCGGCCGAAGCCCGCGGTGGTGAGCGGGATCTGGGTCGGGCCGCCCGTGAAGGAGGTCATGTCGGCGTTGAGCCGCACGTACCAGAGGTTCGGGTTGCCCCAGTAGAGGTAGGCCTGCCCGTTGTCGTCGATGTACACGGCGGGGTCGATCTCGCCGTTCTCGACGAGCGGGCGTCCCAGGGCGTCCCTGAAGGGCCCGGTGGGGCTGTCCGAGACGGCCACGCCGATGGCCATCCGTCCCGTCGCCCGGTTCGTCACCGGCACGTACCAGTAGAACTGGCCGTTCCTGGCCACGACATGGCCCGCCCAGGCGTTGGTACTCGCCCAGCTGAACGTGGCCAGACTCAGCGGGGAGCCGTGATCGGTCCAGTTCACCATGTCCGAGGACGAGAACACCCGCCAGTCCCGCATGGTGAAGTAGGTCGAGCCGTCCTCGTCGTGGCCCGTGTAGAGGTAGACGCGGTCGTTGTGGACGAGGGGCGCCGGGTCGGCGGTGTAGATGGTCTGGACGACGGGGTTGTCGGCCCGCGCCGCGCCGCCCTGGAACAAGGTCATGACGCACAGCAGGCTCACCGTCCAGGCGATGGCGCGCCTCGAGGTCCGACGGGCCAGGAGCGGTGTTCTCGGTGTCACGATCACTCCTCAGGTGGTGGGTTCCGGTCGCGCAGGGCCGTCTGGCGGCTGCTCAGGAGCGGGTCCATCTCTGGTTGGGCTGGCCGTTGCAGGTCCAGAGGATCGCCCTCGACCCGTTCGTGGTGCCCGCCTGGTCGACGTCGAGACACAGCCCCGACCGGACGTTGCGGATCGATCCGTCGGCGGCCAGCGTCCACCGCTGGTTGTCCTGACCGTTGCACGGCCAGATGACCACCGGCGTCCCGTTGCTGGTGCCCTGGTTGGAGGCGTCGAGGCACTTGTCGCCGAAGACCCGGATCTCGCCGCCTGCCCAGGTCGTCCAGGACTGGTTCGCCGCCGTGTGGCAGTCCCAGATCAACGTGGTCGCACCCTGGGCCGTCGAGGCGTTGTCGACGTCGAGACAGCGTCCGGAGCCGGCGCCGCGCAGCCGGGAGGTGGTGTTCTCCAACCGGGTGCCACCGGACACCCGGTAGACCGCGACGCCGTGCGCCGGCACGCTCGCGGAGAGCTGGCCGCCGCTGGAGGAAGTGCCGCCGGTCCACAGGTCGGTGAGGGTGAACGAGCCGCCGGACAGACCGATCTGGGCCGCCGTGGTGGTGATCGTGGCGGTGGCGGCGCCCCGGTTGAACAGGCCGACCGCGACGGAGCCGTCGGACAGCGGCTTGGCGAACACCTCGGTGGCGCCGTCGTCACGCACCCGTCGTCCCCCCGCGCCCAGCGGGTCCTGGTTCACGGCCAACAGGCGGGGGTTGCGCAGGATCGCGCTGACGTCGGCGGACATGGTGCGGATGTCGTTGCCCGCCATCAGCGGCGCGGCCATCAGGGCCCACAGCGCGAAGTGCGACCGCGCCTCGGTCAGGGTGAGTCCCGGCCGGCCGACGACCAGCATGTCGGGGTCGTTCCAGTGCCCTGGCCCGGCCTGCGAGGCAAGCGGCGCGTTGATGTCGACGACGTTGCCCACCCCCATCGGGTAGCTGTTGGTGTTGCCGTTCTGCCAGATGTCCAGCAGGTCCTCGGTGGTCCGCCACAGGTCGGCGACCTGGCCCCAGTCGTAGGTGGAGCCCGTGATCGCGTGGAGGCTGTTGGGGTTGATGCTGTAGACGATCGGACGTCCCGTGGCGCGCAGGGCGTCCCGCATCAGCGTGAACCGGGCGACCTGCTCGTCGCGGGTGCCCTGGGGGGAGCACCAGTCGTACTTGAGGTAGTCGACTCCCCAGGAGGCGAAGATGTCGGCGTCCTGCCTCTCGTGCCCCATGCTTCCGGTGGAGCCGGGGTACCCGCCGACGCGCTGGGCGCAGGTGCGCTCGGTGGGCGACATGTAGATGCCGAACTCGAGCCCGCGGCTGTGGATGTAGTCGCCCAGGGCCCGCATGCCACTGGGGAACCGGGTCGGATGCGCGCGCAGGTTGCCCTGGGCGTCGCGCTGCGGGTCGAACCAGCAGTCGTCGACCACGACGTACTGGTAGCCGGCGTCCCGCATACCGGAGCTCACCATGGCGTCGGCGGCCTGGCGGATCACCGTCTCGTTGACGTTGCCGCAGCCGAAGCTGTTCCAGCTGTTCCACCCCAGCGGCGGGGTGAGCGCCGGGCTTCCTGGCGCGGCCTGGGCCGGGGAGCCCGGCGCGGCCTGGGCCGGCGGCTGGGCCGGCGTCATGAGGAGCATCGTCATCGCGGCGGCCAGCGCTGTCAGCAGGTGGGGCAGCCGTCCGCGGATCAACGTACGCATGGTCTGGCCCTTTCTCGACGGAGGTGGGGCGTCAGCGGGCTCCGCCGTCCGGTGCCCGCGGGCACCGGACGGCGGAACCCTGTGGGCTAGAACTGGGTGATGAAGCGCCAGGTCTCGCCGGGGAGCCAGGTGCGGGAGCCGCTGTCGCCGGGGGCGCCGTCCTGCGGGGCGGCGATGTGGCCTCCGTCGAACGCGGCCCAGGTGACCGGTCGTCCGCCCGCGCAGCCGGAGTACGTGGTGGTGACGTGCCGCAGGCTGCCCTGGGCCGGCTCGGGCGGGTTCTGCGCGGCGCAGCCGTTGTTCCTGACGAACCGGTCGCGCATCGAGCGGCCGTTGGCGATGTTGTCGCTGACGCCGTGCGCGGCGAAGTAGGCGACTGATCCGGTGCCGCCGCCGCAACCGCTGATCTGGCCGGGAGCGCCGTAGACCGCGACGCCACGGAAGACGTTCGGCCGGGAGCAGGCCAGGGAGTAGCTCATCGCTCCGCCGTAGCTGAAACCGAGGGCGAAGCGCCTGCTGGTGTCGACGCAGAGGTCGGCTTCGAGTCGCCGCAGCAGGTCGTCGACGAAGGTGACGTCCTCGCCGCCGGCGTTGGCCCAGCCGTTGCTGATGCCCTGCGGGGCGACGAAGATGGTGCTGTTGTTCGCCAGCCGCTTGAGGCCGTAGTAGGCCCAGACGTCCCGCTCCACGGTCTGGCCCGTGGCGACGTCGGTGGCGGTGCCGCCCCACCAGTGGAATCCGAGGACCAGCCGGTAGGGGCGGTTGCGGTCGTAGCCGTCGGGGACGTCCAGGATGAAGCTGCGGTTCTTGCCGCCGCTCTGGATCGTGTGGGTGCCGTCGCCCAGCGTGGGCGCCTGTCCGCACGCGGCCGACGCCACGGCGGCGCTCTCGGCCCCGGCGGGTGGGGAGGCCGCCTCGGGGGTGCCGGCCGCCGCCTGGCCGCCCGTGACCAGGGCGAGAAGTGCCGCGACCACGAGGGGCACGGAGATGGGCACGGATAAGAACCTGCGCCTCGACATCATGCGGCTCCCTCGGCTGTTGACATGCCTGACATGGGTCTCTCCTCGATACCAGGGAAACGTCCGAGGCGGTGCCGCGCGCGAGCGCTGCGACATGGACAAGGGGGAAGCACGGACGGTTCCATGGCGGCTCTGCCGGAGGCTCCGTCACACGAGAGCGCCTGTCGTCCTCAGGCGTTCGGCATCGTGACGCACGTGTGGTGGGGGCCACCGGTACGGAAGGTGGATGGTGCGCGTGCTGCCGTGCGACGAGCCGCGTTCGAGATCGCGAACGCTTGTCGGTTCGTCAGACATGGAGCATAGAAGCGTCGCGTTCGGTGTCAACCTCTCCGGCGGGTAATGATTTCGAGGAAACGGGCGAATTCAATCGCCAGCCAGGGGTAAGTGTGGATGACCTGGTCCATCTTCTTCGACGAGGGCAAGCTCGGAAGTGACGAAACGATCGTCAATTCCCGCAGAATTCACGCGAGATGGGAGACGCGGGTTCTCAGGTGCCCTGTCGCTCCTGTCGCAGCAGCCACCGCAGGATCGAGGGGTCCTCGTAGGTCGGGCCGTACGCGGCGTGGTAGTCCGGTTCGGAGAACGCGTCGTTCGCGTACTCGGTGTAGTGGACGAGGTCCTCGATCTCGGCGGGAGGGGAGCCGGCGGCGAGGTACGCGTCGCGGAGCAGACGCTCGGAGTCGCGCCCGTAACTCACGGGCAGCAGGTGGTCGTTGAGGCCGTGGGTGATCCAGACGGGCGTCTCGGACGCGGCGATGCGTTCCGCCTGGTCGGCGCCGACCCGGAAGCCGCCGGTGACGAGTGCGGCGCTGAACAGTCCGGGGCGCTGGGCCAGGGCCTCCCAGGCGAGGGTGGAGCCGTAGGACATGGTCGACGCGTACACGCGGTCGGGATCGACGGCGTGGGAGTCCATGAAGTCCTCGACCAGCGCGGCCATGAGCTCCGCCTCGGCCGGGGCGCCGACCCGCTGGTTCTGGGGCGCGAGCACGATGACGTCCTCGTCGGTCCCCGTCCACTCCGAGTCCAGCCAGGCGGTGGCCGGGATGTCGGCGGCGAGCTGGACGCCCAGGTTGTCGCCGTCCCACCCCATGCCGTGGCCGGGCAGGATCACCAGCAACGGGTAGCGCCGCCGGGGGTCGTAGTCGCTCGGCAGGTGGTAGGCGTACGGCAGGACCATGCCGTTCCTGAGATAGGTGTCCTGCTCGAACTCGTCGACCAGCAGGTCGCTCGGACGGCCCGTCAGCGGGTGCGCGGTCGACGAGCCGGGGGACAACAGCCTTCCCCGGCCGTTGCCTTGGCCGGGCTGGGCGTAGACGTCCTCGTTCTGGGTGACCCGCGTCGGCAGGTCCTCGTTGACCTTCACCGAGCAGCGGACCGTCGGGCAGCGGGAGACGATGACGGTGTTGCCGCCGGGGTCGGTCGGCGCCAGTTCGACGACGACGTAGCGGCCGGCCCGCGACCTGCCGTCCTCCCGCGGCTCCGGCGCGCTGTTGGTGTAGATCCGGGTGACGGTCCGGTCCGCGAACCGATCGAGGTCACCGTCACCGTCATCTCCGCCCTGGCCAGTTTCGACATCATCTACATCTCCACCCAGGAAGGACCGGGCAACGCGACGATGGTCCCCGGCCTGGAGATCTACTACCAGGCGTTCTCCGACCGGGAGATCGGCGTGGCCTCCGCGCTCGCCGTGGTCCTCATGGCCCTCGTGCTCCTGTGCGTCCTTCCCATCCAGCGGCTCACCAGGGAGCGGCCATGATCGTCGGCAAACGCGAGGCGTGGACCGGGCAGGTGTTCCTCGTCCTGCTGATGGCCTTCACTATCGTGCCGTTCGTCAGCCTGTTCGTCACCGCGCTCCATCCCTCGGGCAGCTACCGTTCCTAGGGACTGAGCGGGAGTGGGTCCTGTCGCCAGAACTCATGCTCAGCCGAACGCCCCGAACGGTGTTGGGCGTTCTGGTCTACCGCGTTCTCGCCGTATCCGGCGCGCACGGATCGTGTCCGTGGTCCGGGGATGCGGGGGCGGTTTCCCTCACGCCCCGGGGCCATCGAGCTGGCCTGGACGGTCCGATGCCCCGCACGATCACTCCTGTCGTGCGGGGGCGGTGCCATCCGTCGCCGGATCGGGTGCCCCAGGGCGCGCCTGCCGATCGCCACCGCTGCCGCGTCGTGGCGAGTGGTCTTCCTGTTCATGCCGGTGAGGGGCTTTTGCCAGTGCTGGGCGCCCCACTTGGAGGTGTAGGCCGGGTCGACGGCGACGATGGTGATGCCGAGTTCGGCCGCCATCGACACC